>CACZPE010000322.1 GCA_902782875.1 uncultured Ruminococcus sp.
ATTATTCTCCCTACGGCAACGATTGCTTCGGCACGATGCAGTGCTTTATCCGCCAGAAGGAGAATTATCTGAAGGTAAACGGCAAGAATGATTATTTCAGTTACCTTAGCAATAACCCCAAAGACTATGATCTGAAGCAGGAAACATATCTTTGTGAAAAATACGAGACAAGAAACAGATGCGGCGGCTACCGCGGATATGTGAACGGTATCCACGGCGAATAAAACATACCCGGACGGGAGGCTTATCCGACAGAATACCCGCGCAGATAAGCCCATATAAAGACATCACGCAAAATTTTAGAGGGATACGACATGCAAAAATTCATCGCAAGACTCATCATACTTTTTGCAGGACTTGTCACAGCCCATCTGGGAGTGACGCTCTTTCTGCTTTCGGATATGGGAGCAGACCCTTTCAACGTGCTGATACAGGGACTTCATATCCTGGCGGGCAGACTTTCCCCTCAGATAACACACGGTATGGTACATATCGCAGTGAGCTTTATCATCATAATCGTGCTGCTTCTCACCGACAAAAGCTATATCAGGGCGGGCACCGTGGTATGCATGGCTGCAGGCGGCCCGATAATAGATATTTTCTCGGCACTGCTCGCACCGATGGAGATCAGCTCACGTCCTCTGCCTGTAAAGATCGCTGTGCTCGTGCTGGGCTGTGTGATACTTGCGTTCGGAATGACGATCGTGATACGCTCTGAGGCAGGCACGGGGCCTAATGACCTTGTGGCGGTGGTAATAAGCGACAAGACCGGAAAACGCTTCGGGATAATACGTGTCATCACAGACTGTGTGTTTGTTGTATCGGGAGCGGTGCCCGGCGGCAAATTCGGCATAGGCACGATTATATGTGCCTTTCTTGTAGGCCCTGTTGCAGACTTCTTCATGCCCGTTTCACAAAAGTTAGTCGAGAAGGGACTGGGGCTGATAAAGAATAAGGAATAGATGCCTTACAGCACAGCCCCCTGCGGATTTTCACCGCAAATATGATCAGGAAAAGAGAGATACTATGCGATACAGACTTGCTGTATTTGACCTTGACGGCACCCTTGTAGATTCACTTGCGGACCTTGGCAATGCGTGCAATGCCGCACTTGAAAGATACGGATATCCGACACATGATATCGAAAAATACCGCTACTTTGTCGGCGACGGAATACCGATGCTGATAAAGCGTGCCCTGCCCGAAGGCGCTTCGGCTGATGCGGCAGAGAAGGTGCATGCGGCCTTCGATGAGGAGTATCACCGCTCCTACAATGTGTTCACGAAGCCCTACAGCGGCATGGAGGAGCTGGTGAAAAGGCTCTCTGACAGCGGAGTTCTCACCGCAGTCGCATCGAACAAGCCCGATGTGTTCACACAAACTATAGTAAGGGAAATGTTCGGCGATGCGTTTTCATATGTTTCGGGCAAGAAGGACAGATATGAAAAAAAACCCGCTCCCGATCTGGTATTCCATATCATGGACAAGCTCGGAGTGACGGCGGCGGAGACGGTATTCATCGGTGATTCTTCGGTTGATATGCTCACCGCAGCGAATGCAGGCACCGACAGCATCGGCTGTACATGGGGCTTTCGTACGGAGGATGAGCTTGTGTCAAACGGTGCTGTGTATCTTGCGCACAGGGCCGAGGATATCTATGACATCATTATGGGATAATAGTTCAGCTCCCCTCTCCCCCGATGCCGACAGCATTTCCGTCAGCAGGACTTTCAAGGATGGACATACGCAAAAGCCGTGATATAACTTATCCCCTCAGATCGTACAGACTGAGGGGATGTATTTTTATACATATAAATCATTCTCAACTGCCAAAAAACACTTGACAAAAGCGTAACAAGTTGCTATAATATAAGTAACTTGTTACGCATATTCATTCTTAATAGGAGAGATACTATGAAACACGAAAAAAAAGAGACCGACCTTATCTGGAAAAAGAAACTGTTGTTTTCGGGAGTATTCGTGCAGGAGAACAGGCTGCATGCCATTATGGACAGATACCTGAAAGAAATGACCTGCAAGCAGTGGCTGGTCATGGTGGTTGCGGATGCATACGAGAACCCGCCCGACCTGTCTACTCTTGCAAAAATGCTGGGGTGCTCCCGTCAGAACATTAAGAAACTGGCTCTGTCACTTGAAAGATCGGGCTATGCCGAGCTTGTTTCGTCAGATAAAGACGGGCGCAGTCTTTGTGTTCGGATCTCGGAAAAAGGAAAGCAGATCATCGCAAACAGCAAGAAGATGGAAGAAAGTGTTCATAAGGCACTGTTCAGGGATTTTACCGATCAGGACATCGAGGATTATTACCGGCTATCCGAAAAAATGATGAATGGATTCGGATACCTGGAGGAAACTTTCTATGAGTTGGCCGAACGGGGAGAAATGTAGCATGAAAGGCAGATGGAAAAGAATGAACTTGCCGATACGCATTTTGCTGATACTGCTGATAATTATTTCGCTGTACCTTATCATCCGTGGTATACAGTGCAGTTTGGCTGTTAATAACGCGAAAGAACGGCTCGCCTCGTATAATGTGAAAACCGCAGCCCTGAGCTATGGTGATATGACATATATTGATGAGGGCGAGGGTGAAGTTATCTTGTCTGTTCACGGCATATTCGGCGGCTATGATCAGGCTTTTGAGACCTGCGGTGACTTTGTTTCAGATCACAGGATACTTGCGCCGTCAAGGTTCGGGTATCTGGGCAGCGATGTTTTAGGAGACGGGACTCCTGCACAGCAGGCAGATGCATATGCAGAGCTGCTTGATAAGCTTGAGATCGACAAGGTGTATGTGCTGGCGACATCAGCGGGCGGAAGTGTTGCTTTACGTTTTGCTCTTGATCATCCCGAAAGGACAAAGGGACTTATCCTTTATTGCAGTGCTATGCCGTTCCCGGAGAAGCCGGAGGAATATGCCGAATATGCAGGACCGCCCGCTTTTTTATGCAATAACTACGCAATGTTTCTGATGAGTCCGCTGTTTGAGCCGATAATGGGAATGGAGCCGTCAACAATATACAGTATGCTGCCCGTCAGTGAACGCAAATCAGGTGTTGTTCTTGATTCGTCTGTTATAAATCCCGATATGGCACGAAATTTTGATGACTATAAGATAGAAGAGCTTCAGCCGCCCGTTCTGATACTGCACGCAAAGGATGATAAGCTTGCAAGCTACGATGATGTTGTAAAGGCACTTGACAGATTTCCGGAGTGCAGATTTGTTTCATTTGAAACGGGAGGACATCTGATGAAAGGACACGATGACGAAGTGAAAGCGGCAGTAACGGAGTTTATCAACGGGAAATGATATAACAGACATATGACCTGTACTGAAGTCCGGTAACACTGCAGCTTACAGGATAAACAGACGGCTTATAAATGATCCCCGCCCGAATCGCATCGGGCGGGGATCTGTCATGTGCAAAAACTTATTTTTCAAGCGAAAAGGTGTATACATCAGAATAGTTCTTTTCAAAGCATATATCCACGGAAAGAGACTTTGTATCATAGACCGCAGACCACATCGTATAGGGCTGCTTTACGGTGCTAAGCAGCTCCATTGCCTCTGAATTTGACAGTACTGCACCGTCAAGCCTGTTGTGCAGCTTGTGGTGGCGGTAATCGTAGTCGAGTGAAGGGTTGTTCTCTGACAGCATGAAATTCGTGGCGGCAGTATCGCTAACGATATACATCTCCCCGTCCTTCCATTCAATAACGACAGAGCGTCCGCTGCTGTCGGCAAGGAACAGATGATATGTGTATACATTCGGAGAGTACATATCATACCCGCCCACAAATGCTATCGCTTCATCCACATCGGCGCATTTGTCGAGCACCGCACGCATCGTGGAATAGAGCAGCAGATCGGGTTTCTGGGTATCATTCACAACGTGCATGTCATCGAGCTGCAGAAGCGAGGCACACAGTCCCTTCTCGTTCATGCCGTCGCTTATGCACATCGGAGCGGCAAGCAGGAGCGATTTTGATTTTTCGTCCCCCATCATGCTTTCGCGCTGCTGGCCTATATTGATATGGGCAAGATCGACTATACCAATCGAGGAGTAGCCGTTTTCGGGGAATGTCCTTATCACAAGGGCGCCGTCATGCCCCATATCGTAGTTGCGCCCGACAAGATGACTGCCGTCGGCTGTATCAGCGGCAAAGGCGCTGCAGCCTATATCGGGTATATCTCCCGTGGGAACGCCGTGAGTGAGATTTTCCGTCAGCCACGCATCGAAATGCCCCACATCCGTTATGCCCGCCGCAAGGTAGTCATCGAGCCTGTAGTCGTTGTAGCAGTCCATGGACCATACTCCGTCACATACTTCGGCAAGCGATGCCAGTGTCTTTTCTTCATTGTTCACGCTGCCGGGCTTCGCAGTGACGGTAATAAATATCACCGCACCTGTCAGTGCGATTACGGCTGCGGCCGCTGCAAGTATCTTTCTGTTCATATCGTCTCTCTTGCCATTATACGCTTCATGCGGCTGCAAGCTCGGTCTCGAGCCGCTTCATGTCCCTGAATTCAAGCACTGCCATGATTATGGTCACTATACCCGACAGGAAGTCTGCCGCAGGGCCTGTGTATACCACTCCGTTTATACCGAAAAATCTCGGCAGTATCAGGAGCAGGGGCAGGAAGAATATTATCTGCCTTGTAAGTGAGAGGAACACGCCCTTGGCGGGCTTGCCTATGGAAGTGAAGAATGTGGAGGTTATGGGCTGCATGGAATTGAGCCATGTGAAGAAGAGGAATGTCCTCATGAATTTAACGCCGAACTCGAAGTATTCCTCCGTGCCGTCGCCGAAAAGACCAATTATCTGTCTGGGTATCGTCTGGAAGATTATGATGGCGGCTACAGCAAAGGAGGTGCCGACGATAAGCGCCATACGATAGGCTTCCTTGACCCTGGCGTAGTTCCTTGCGCCGTAGTTGAAGCTCTCTATGGGCTGTGTGCCCTGTCCGAGGCCTATGACCACAGAGAATACTATCATATTCACCTTCATTATTATGCCCGCGCAGGCAAGGGGGATATCCCCGCCGTAGTGCGACTGGCTGCCGTATATGGTGAGCGAGTTGTTGAGCACTATCTGTACTATCATCATGGCTATCTGATTGAAGAAGGATGCCATGCCGATGGAGGCTACAGCGGATACTATACCGAGATCGGGTATGAAATGGCGCGGTGTGAGCTTAACTGTCTTGTAGCGGGTAAGGTATATCACAACCAGTGCCGAGGATACTATCTGACCGATAACGGTAGCAATGGCAGCGCCCTTCATGCCCCACTCAAGGCCCATGACAAAGACAGCGTCGAGTATGGTATTTATCACAGCACCTGTGAGATTGCAGAGCATCGACATTCTCGGGCTGCCGTCAGCCCTGACGAGGTGACATCCGCCTGCGGTGAATATGAGGAACGGAAATCCGAGAGCGGTGATGCCCACATAGTCAAGAGCGTAGGGCATAACGTTATCGGGGGCTCCGAATATCACCAGGAGCTTCGGGAGAAAGATCTCTGTTATCACCGATAGTACAAGTCCCGACGAAGCGAGCATAACTGCGGAATTGCCTATGAAAAACGGCGCCTTTTCCTTCTCGCCCTTGCCCATATGCAGATTGAAGCAGCTTGCGCCGCCTATGCCGAACAGGAGTGCGAGCGCGATGCAGGACGTAGAGCAGGGAAAGGCGACATTAGTAGCGGCGTTGCCGAGAAATCCCACCTTCTGCCCTATGAAGAACTGATCGACGATATTGTACAGCGCACTGACCATCATGGCTATGATGCTCGGTATCGAGAATTTGAGCATCAGATCCTTTACGGGGGCAGTGCCGAGAAAATTCTTGTTTGTGTCAGACATACGGGTTTGACTCCTTAATGCTTGAAATGGCTCGGATCAGCTGTATCTATCGTCTCAAAGGTATAACCCTTGTCCCTGAGATAGTCTATAACGTCCTGAAGATACTGCGGTGTATACTCGACTGCATCGTGCATGAGCAGTACGGAATGATCGGCAGTCGTGCTGTTCTTCATCTCCTCTATACAGCTTTCGTAGGAGGAGCCGCTGACCGCATCGGAGGTGGCGCAGTTCCAGTCGTAGTACTCGAATCCCCTGCGGTTCATCTCCTTGATTATCCTGTCGGCAGTGGTCTTGTTGTGGTTGTTGTAGCTGCCGCCCGGGAAACGGAACGCCCACGGCGCCTTGCCCGTGACCTCTTCCACGCGGTGAAATACCATCGCAAAGTCGTCCATGAAGTCCTCCGGGCTTGCGTATATATACTCATAGTCGTGAGTCCAGCTGTGCAGACCTATCGTGTGGCCCTCTGCGGATTCACGCAGAAGCACATCTTCCTTGCCCTCTATCGTCCAGCCTGTGACGAAGAATGTGGCCTTTATATCGTTCTCGGCAAGTATGTCCAGTATCTCGGGAGTGTATTTCGACGGTCCGTCGTCCAAGGTGAGGTATACCACCTTTCCCTCTGTG
>CACZPE010000323.1 GCA_902782875.1 uncultured Ruminococcus sp.
ACTGTATCTTAGATTCGTACATTGCTCATACCCTCCTTATATCTCGTAGAGCTCGGGCTTCTGAGCCTGCTGCTCGTGCTCTGCGCCTGCATATACTCTCAGGCGTGTAAGAGCCTTTCTGCCGAGTGTATTGTTGGGGAGCATACCGTTAACAGCGATGGTCATAGCCTTCTGAGGATTCTTCTTCATGAGATCGCTGTACTTTATCTCCTTGAGACCGCCGATCCAGCCGGTGTGCCATCTGTAGCTCTTCTGCTCGAGCTTCTTACCGGTGAGGACAGCCTCTGCACAGTTGATGATTATAACATGATCGCCGCAGTCAGCGTGGGGTGCAAATGTAGGCTTGTGCTTGCCTCTGAGTATGGTAGCAGCCTGTGCAGCTACACGACCGAGGGGCTTGCCCTTTGCATCAAGAATATACCACTTGCGCTCGATATCTGCAGCCTTAGGCATATAAGTTGACATGATCATTCTCCTTATCAGTTTATTTCGTCCGCCGTAAAGGAGAGATCGGAACATCAGCATCTATCCCAACTGTCCTTTTTGCAAACAACAAAAGTGATTATACCGCATTGTGAAAACAATGTCAAGCCGTTTGAGATAAAATTTCAAAATATATCTCCGATACTCTGCATTTCTCTTTGTTTTTCACTGTTTCTCTTCATTTCGCTCATACCATCCCGAGTTTATGCATCTGCCGTGCGAGCTCATCATATACACCAAAAAAGCCGCTGCAGAGCCGCATCATATGTGCTTTTTGCCGTATGCGACAGACCTCTCGTCTTACCCGTGCAAAATGCACATATCGCTTATACCGTGAAAACGTTTCACAATGTGATAAACACCGCATTATCCATATGTCAATGGCATTGTTGTAGATATTCACCATATAATGCAGCTGATTTTTGTATGTTTGCACAATTATTCAAAAAATGCGGATTTTAGGCGATTTTTGAAATAAAATCAAGTCAAACGGGAAATATTTATTTAATAAAAAGACCCCCTCACAAAAAATCATGCACATTTTCTACAAAAAATTGATTGACAAGAATATTAAAATGTGTTATAATACTTATGATGCGTAATGAGGGGGATTCCTCATTTTTTACCTTTATTTTAGTTTAGAGTTGGGAATGGTGATCGAACAATGGAGCTTGTGGAGTTTAAGTCGCTGCTGATAGAAGCACTGCATGATGAAGAAACAAAGGCAGAGATACTTAAAGCACTCAGCGAAGACAGCGTTGCTGAACAGCTGAAGGCATATGAAGATAAGATCAGATCTCTTGAAGATGATCTGTCGAGGATCTCCGCTGAAGCTAAGGAAGACTACGATAAGCTTCTCGATGAAAGAAACGAGCTCGAGGAGAAAGCCGCTGCTTCCATTGAGGATAAGGTCAGGATCATCGGAGAAAAGGACAAGCTGCTTGAAGAGAAGGAGCAGCTGCTGTCGGAGAAGTCCGGCCGCATAGAGGAGCTCGAAGCAAGACTGCGCAGTGCAGAGGAATCCGGCGCAGAGAGCGAGAAGGCATCCGAGGAGAAGTTCGCTGCCATATCTGCAGAGAACGACAAGATAAAGTCCGAGCTTAGCGAGGAGATCGAAAAGCTGAAGGCAGAACTCAAGGCAAAGGAAGAGGAAGCCGAAGAGAAGGACAAGAAGATATCCGAGCTGTCCGCATCCGAAAATTCCCTCAAGGCTCAGATAGATACGCTCAACTCCTCCGCAGAGGATATGAAGAAGCAGCTCGATTCTTCCGATTCCGAGAAGAATTCCGAGATCGGCAGGCTCAACGAGCGCATCAATTCCATTACTGCAGAGCTTGAAGATGCAAAGGCAGAGATAGCTAAGTGCAACGATGCCGCAGATGCAATGGACAAGAAATACGAGAAGTCCGAGAGCGACCGTGAAGAGCTTGAAAAGAAGCTTGAGGAAGCTCAGAAGTCTATAGATGATATCAAGGCCGAGAAGGAAAAGGCTCTTGAAGATGCCAAGGCAGACACAGAGCGCTTCGTAGCCGAGGCAAAGGCTGAGAAGGACAAGGAGATCGACGAGCTGAAGGCAGAGAGCGAGAAGACTGCTTCCGAAAAGGATAAGGCTCTTGAAGAAGCAAAGGCTGAGTCCGACAAGAAGATAGAAGAAGCCGAGAAGGCTCTTGAAGATGCTAAGGCAGAGGCTGAGAAGAAGCTCGAGGAAGCTAAGGAAGAATCCGAAAAGGCTCTCGAGGAGGCAAAGGCTGAGACAGAAAAGGCTGTATCCGAGAAGGAGCAGGCTGTCGAGGATGCCAAGAAGGAATCCGGCGAAAAGCTCAGTGAGCTTGAAAAGACTGTTTCCGAGCTTGAAAGCAAGCTGTCCGATATGACAGCAGAAGCAGAGAAGTTCAGGACAGAGTCCAAGGATAACCTTGACAAGGCAAATGAAGCCAAGGAAGATCTTGAGAAATACAAGGCTGAGGAGACCGCCCGCAATGCAGAGAACACCGCTCAGATCAACGGTCTTGAGAACAAGGTGAAGACTCTCGGCGAGGAGCTCTCGAAGTTCAAGGAGACTGCCGATGCCAACGGCAAGCGTGCAGACGAGCTCTCAGAGCAGCTCAAGAACGAGAAGGCTGCATCCGAGGAGAAGGACAGCACTATGGAAGAAATGCGCCGTCAGCTCCAGGGTATGCTCGTTCTCCGTGAGAAGATCAATGAGTATGCAGCTACAGCCAACGCATATGCAGAGGCAGTAGAGAATGCCCGCACCACCGTTGCCGAGAAGGAGCAGGAGATATCCGATCTTCGCGCTCAGGTAGACCCGCTTTCAGAACAGGTAAATCAGCTTTCCGGCCAGATCTCGCAGTACGAGGAGACCATCGCTACCAAGGATCAGCAGGTGCTTGAGATAGGCAAGTACGCCGAGAGCCTCAAGAACCATGCAGAGGAGCTCTCTCTCAAGGTAAACGATCAGGAGACTGCGATAAACGAGAAGGATCAGCTGATAGAGCAGCTCAATACGGATATAGAGGCATACAACTCCACATTCGGCAACCTTACCTCCGTATTTGAAAAGTACAAGAACCTCACACCTGCCACAAAGGAAGGCCTGCAGGATGTATTCCCGCAGAACCTCACAGTCCGCAGCTTCCTTTCATCGGGCGCGCAGTGGGGACATATACAGGCACTGTGGGATTTCGCACAGCAGAAGATAATAAACGAGGATTTCTCGGATATCACCACCCTCAACTATATCTTCAAATACTTCCTGGATTTCCACAACAGCTCGCATTCCACACCTCTGTATGCGCTGCTTGAGACAAAGCCCGGCGATACATTCGATGAGGAGCAGCACTCCAAGATAATGTCGAGAGAAGAAAGAAAGGCTGCCTTCTTTGCAAAGAAGAAGGACGCTCAGGAAGGCCCCATCAAGGAAGTCGTTCTCATGGGCTACAAGAACCTCAAGAACGGCAAGGTGATCCAGCCTTCACTCGTTAAGGTATGATCTATGGAAGGGAACGGATGCCCGTTCCCTTCTTTTTGAGAAAAGGAGTTCATATGCTTGTGCTTATATGCAGGGAAGCGTGTGAGGACGGTTCCCTTGTCTTCACAATATACGACACCGACAGCAAAAAAGTGACACGGTACACAAATGCCGAGCTGATGCCGCTCGTAGTATCTAAACATATAAACAACGCAAAGCTTGAGAACAGCGTTATAAAGATCACCGACAGCCGCCGCTCCCTGCAGACCATATCCTATGAACAGGGGAAGACCGACAGTGCGTTCTATGTGATCAAGAGCTATGTATCGCCCGTTGGCTCAAATATGTACGCCGTTGTGAGCAACCGCGGAAATATATTTGAGTTCTCCGAATCTATGGCAGAAGAATTCTTCAACACTCATTTCCTGGTCAATGCATATTTTGCCAGAAAGGGCATGCATGTGATAAATGTGCCCACATTCTCCTCTGCCCTGCAGAAATCACTTGAGCACATCAACAATCACTGAGGATAGTAAATGGAAAGTATGATAAAACGCACGGTGAAGGGCTGGCTGTGGTGGCTCGCAGGCGAGGTGATATGCTTCCTGTTCACCGCGTGTATGCTGATGCCCATGAAGCGCTCCATGCTGATCATGATGTTCACGGCGGTATCCGCAGTGCTCATAGTGAACGGGCTTTACTTCAACTTTGCGCACAAATGCGCATCTGCCGACCGCAATGCCGTGAAATTCCACAAAGCTCCGCCCGACAGACTTATGGCCGTGAAGATGGCACTGACCGCTCCCCTGCCGCAGTATATCCTCTGGATCATGCTCGCTCTTTCAAAGGCTCGTGTCATCCGTGACATATTCAATATCTATATCCTGTCGAACATACAGTGCATCGCATGGGTGGATCTTTTCACAAGCGAGCGCACGATAGACCATCTGTCAACAGCAGGACTGTTCGGTCTGCTGCTTCTGGTACTTGCCGCACCTGCCACGATCATAGTGACATATGAGCTGGTATACCGTGACATAGATGTAAAGTCTATACTGATGTACAAAAAATAGATGCCTTTTGAGCGGGCTCAAAAGGCATCTGCTTTCATCTGCCGGAATGGCATCCCATGATTGTCACAAGGGCTATCTTCTTGCCGGTATCGTCGGTAACGGTGACCTCATAGTACACTGTAGTCCTGCCGTCCTTTATGCATACCGCTTCAGCGAACAGCTTAGTCCCCTTGCAGTAGTTGAGGAAGGATATGTTCGAGCTCACGGATACCACATCGGGCTTTTCGATAAATGCATTCGTTGCTACGGCAAAGGCAAAATCCGCAAGGGTAAAGTATACCGCTCCCATTACGCCGCCTACCGCATTCCGGTGCTGATCGCCGAGCTCACATGATATCCTTGAATATTTCTCCCCTGCCTCCTCGATATATGCACCGCACATCGCGGCATATCTGTCGTGTGAGAACATTTCGCGCACTTCTTCTATCGTCTTCATATATACCTCCGTGTCGCTTTAAAGTCTTAATAACTGCGTTTATCAGTATATCACTTCTCACGGATAAAATCAAGTGTTTTATCATATCTCATATCAAAAACCTGAAGGAGACTTTATGAAAAGGCTCACAGCATTTCTTTTCGTCCTGCTTGCAGGATGTGCCTCTCCCGCTCTATCCCCTGCGGACAGCACAGATTCGTACACATCTGAATCAATACCTGTCACGGAATTGGCATCAGAGGCTGACGCCGATGATGATCTCTTTGCATGGGCGCACTATTCCCGCAAATCTTCCGAACTTGACTTTAAATGGAAGGACGAGAAGACAGCCGACAGCTACCGTATATATGATATGAGCAATAATACCACTCTCGGTGAAGTGCAGCAAAACACTTTCACCTGTCCGTTCAACGATATCAGAGATAATATGGTATTCCGCGTGGAAAGGATAAATGGCGGTGAAGCCGACGGACAAGCATATATCCATATGCACCGCACAGATAAAGGCGGTCTTTCCCTTGACGACAGCGAAAAGAAACGCGACACTGACGGCGACGGGCTGTGCGATATTGATGAGATAGATATCGGTACAGACCGACTGCTTCCCGATACAGACGGTGACGGCCTTCCCGACGGATTTGAATACTACACTTTATCCACCGATTCTGTTAAGAAATGCTCGCAGGGCTCGGAGAAAAGTTACGGTGAGACCGACATCGAACAGGACGGGCTCAATAATATAGAAGAATACCTTAACGGAACGAATCCATACAACGGTGACAGCGATGAGGACGGCTTCCCCGATGCATATGAGGTCCACAACGGCATGGATCCGATTACGCCCGATGCTATAGTAATCGACCGTGAAAAGGCGGAGAGCATAGCCGATCTTGACAAGGACGACATCATGATGATGAATTCCGAGTTCTTCCCGGATGATATCAGCGGCGATGACTACATGGGATATATGACCTATGAAATAAGCATGGGCACGAATGACTACGGTTATCTTGAGTCGCTGAGCTCCCGCTACTATGACAAGCCCATA
>CACZPE010000324.1 GCA_902782875.1 uncultured Ruminococcus sp.
ATGATAAACGGATGCATTGCAGAATTCACAAAGAATGTGACACAGTTGCCGTCAGCCACTTTGTCCAGATCACCCTCGAGCACCCATGTGTACTCACGGTCGATCCACGAGGGAACGGCCACATAGTCATCGTCGAGAGTTATTTTGTCGAGCTCGTCATACTTTGTGAATAAAGCATTGTCATCGGTGATGACAGCGCCGTTGGAAGAGCTATCTTTCCAGTCGCTGTATGTGCCGACGAGCCAGCAGTCAAACATTTTGCCCTCGGGAGGGGTCATCTTGCATACGGGGAGCTCTACTTCAGAACCGGCATCGCCTGTGATGGCATCCAATATTATCTGCTCGCCGTAATTATTTGCGATGGATATGCCGTGTGTACCGCCGTTGAGCTCAAATGCAACCTTAGCAGAATGCATCTGTACCCTGAATTCACCGGATTCGATATAGTCATCGCCGTCATTGAGCCATGCGCGGATAACGCACTTGTACACAGCATCTTCGTTGTTGCCGGTAATAGTGTATGATGTTTCGCCGGCTGTGAGGTCTTCTGAAATATCGGGATTGGTAAAGCTGTCCCCTTTTGTCATGAGAAGAGTCTGGGCATAGGGCTCGGCATTATAGTCCCACTGTACAGCTATCTCCTGTCCGCAGGGAATATCATATGTGTATATCGTTTTAGCGTCAGTTCCCTGCGAATCAACGACCTCGGCATTGGAATACGGATCCTCCGAGAATGCAAACCGCTCAACAGTGAACTCATTGCTCTCGATATAGTCCACACTGGCAACATTGGGTGACTGCGTATAGATCTTATACGAGCCGTCCCAGGTGATCTTATCGGTAGATGTGACTTTTTCACCGCCGGAATAGTTCGGACCGCCGACAATGAAGTCATTCATCGCATTAGTTGTCGATGACGCGTAGATATCGTAGTCTACGCCTGTGTCAAAGTTGGATTCCCAGGTAACAACAGGGTCTGTTCCGGGGGAATAGATTATCTTGTCGGGGCTTACATTGATGTAATACGAAGGATCATCATCTGCAAATACCTCGACCGGGCACAGGCCGACAAACATAGAACCTGCAACAAGCACGCTTATTACGCGGCTCGAAGTAGTCTTCGCTCTCATAGCAATCCCCCCTTCTGCACGGATCGTGTTGCGAACGTTTCTGTTCTCCTCAAATCAACGCACCTCCTGATAAACTAAAAACACAAAAGCCGCACCCGCAGGATTCCCCTGCAGGGCACGGCAGATTTACATACAGACGCAGATATACCGTAATAACGCATGTAAGTCAGCGAAAACCTCGGCATACCCGTATCCCCCTTTGAATGTACACACACAATGCATATACATATATCACAATTTTATCACATAACGGCGGGTAAATCAAGTATATATTTGCTGTTTTTTGCGATTCTTGTATATATATCAGTCATTTTTTGCTATTTGCAAATATCAAATATGAAAATTGCATAAACCAAAGTCTATGCTCTGACCCAGACATCTATCTCTCTTCTGTCAGGAACTTCAAAAAGATCTTCAAATTTCCGTGCAAGTCCATCATCCACGTAATAAGCATCACATTTTTTGTCAAGCACGTCCTGATTTCTCTTTTCAAGGCGTCTGTACCACTCATCTATATCTATATCGATATAATGGAACTCGCATTCAACGCCGTTTTCGGAATAGTACTTCCTTGCAAAGTCACGTTCTTCCTTTTTCCAGAATCCCCAGTCAAGGACGACGTTTATTCCCGTTTCTACTATTTCAAGCGATTTGCGGTAGAGATACTCCTCCGATTTTTCTACGTAGTAATCCAGCTTGTCGCCTGCATCCTGACCGAAAAGTGCAAGGGTGATCTCATCAACAGACAGCACCACAGCCTTGTGTTCTTCCCTGAGCTTCTTGGAGTAGGTGCTTTTGCCGCTGCAAATCCTGCCGCACATCATAAAAACTTTAGCCATATTGTCTCCTTAAAAAACGCAGCATTTCCGCTTTAAGCGAAAATGCTGCATATTATTATCGATTATCGCTTATTCAGCAAGGAGCTTCTCAGCTGCAGCGAGCTTTACGCATATGCAGAAGAGCTCAAGAGCCTTGCCCAGATCCTCAAGTGTGGGGAAGGAAGGCGAAAGACGAATGTTGTTGTCGTTGGGGTCTTTCTTGTACGGATAAGTAGCGCCTGCACCCGTGAGGACAACGCCGCCCTCCTTACACAGCTCGACAACTCTCTTTGCACAGCCGTCGGGAGTATATACAGATACGAAATATCCGCCGTTAGGTACATTCCAAGTGAGGATATCAAGGTCGCCCATCTTGTCCTTAAGTGTATTCACAACAAGGTCAAACTTGGGAGCGAGTATTGCCTTGTGCTTTTCCATATATGCCTTGAGGCCCTCAGCATCGCCGAAGTATCTTACGTGGCGGAGCTGGTTTACCTTGTCATAGCTTATGTTCTGCATACCGAGGAGCTTCTCGATATGCTTTATATTGTTCTCAGATGCGCATATCACAGCCACGCCCGCACCGGGGAAGGTTATCTTTGAAGTGGAGGCGAACTCGAATATCATATCCTCATTGCCGCACTTGGCTGCTTCATCGAAGATATTGAGCAGGCTGTCGTGATCGTCCTTCAGGTGGTGTATGCAGTAAGCATTGTCCCAGAATATCCTGAAATCGTCAGCAGCGGGCTTAAGAGCTGCAAAGCGCTTTACAGTCTCATCGGAATAGGTGTAGCCGTCGGGATTGGAATACATGGGTACACACCATATACCCTTTATCAGAGGATCGGAGGATACGAGCTTCTCCACCATATCCATATCAGGGCCTGTCTCGGACATGGGCACGTTTATCATCTCGATGCCGAATGTCTCTGTGATGCCGAAGTGTCTGTCATATCCGGGTACGGGACAGAGGAACTTTACCTTCTCATTCTTGCTCCAGGGCTTTGAACCGCCGTAAACGCCGAACTGATAAGCTCTTGCGACGCTGTCATACATGAGATTGAGGCTGGAGTTTCCTCCGACTATTATCATAGAAGGCTTTACACCGAGAAGATCGGCA
>CACZPE010000325.1 GCA_902782875.1 uncultured Ruminococcus sp.
ACATACGTGCAATAGCATCGCACATGACCATAGCAGGAAGCTCACCGCATGTAAGAACATAATCACCTATGGATATCTCTTCATCAACTATTTTATCGAGTATCCTCTGATCTACGCCCTCGTAATGGCCGCACAGCACGAATACATTTTCATACTGTGAAAGTCTGACAGCATCTGACTGTTCAAACACCTTTCCCTTCGGCGACATATATATTACATGCGGTCTCCCGGATATCTGCGAACATATATCCAGATAGCATTTATATATCGGCTCACACTGCATAACCATACCCATACCGCCGCCATAGGGCGAATCATCTACACGGTGATGCTTATCTTCGGAATAGGCTCTTATCTGATGACAGTGAATCTCGATTTTTTCTGCTTTTCTGGCTCTCCCGACTATACTTTCACCGAGGACCGCTTCACACATCTCAGGGAATAACGTAGCTATATCAATACGCATATCTTACCCCTCAGTCAAGAAGGCCGTCTATCATATGTATATAAAGCTTTCCGCCTTCAATATCAGTCTTTTCGATAAACTCCGGGACTGCAGGGAACATAAACTCTTTCTCCTCGGATTTTATCGTATAGATATCATTTGCGCCGGTATTCCTGACATCTGTTATCCTGCCGTATACCGTGCCGTTGTCGGCATCTTCCACTTCAAGACCGATCAGATCCTGAACGAAATATGTCCCCTCGGGAAGCTCCACATCGTTTCTGGAGATATACAGTATCTTTCCTCTTAGCTTTTCAGCAGCTTCAGGAGTATCTATACCCTCTATCTTCATGATAACGATATTTTTATGCGGTCTTGCATTCTCTATAATTATCTTTTCTGTTCCCTTGGAGAAGAAAAGCTCATCAAATTCGCACAGAAACTCGGGATAGTCGCACCACGGATCCACCCTGACTTCACCTTTCAGGCCGTGTATTGCCACTATCTTGCCTATTTCGAGATATGTTTTCATAAAGCACCTCATATACAAAAATATCGGCACAGCAGGAGCAATGCCGACATATTCGATATCATATCATCAGTCGATCTCGACCATGATTTTTTCGTTGACTCTACCCGCACCTGCACGCATAACAGTTCTGATAGCTTTGGCGATCTTACCCTGCTTTCCGATCACTCTGCCCATATCATCAGGGGCAACATGCAGATGATATACGATTATACCTTCCTCATTTGGGTCATCACGTTCAACCGAAACCGCCGACTTGTCTTCTACAAGACCTGACGCAATAGCTATAAGCAGATCTTTCATACTATACTCCTTTCGGCTGTATCCTATAATTCTTATCTCTGGTGCACCTCGGATAGTCACGCAGACGGTAAGGTGCTGTACCGCCGCATCATAACAAAACAAACTATATACGATCCGCACTCTTTTACTGCGGATCGTATCCAACCTGTAAACAGGTCATAGTCTGTATCCTGTCCTCAGACAGTCCGATTACTTGTTGACACCTGAGGCATCAAAAAGCTTCTTAACGGTCTCGGTAGGCTGAGCACCGTTTGCCATCCACTTCTGAACCTTCTCAGCGTCTACCTTTACAACGCTGGGCTCAACAGTGGGATCATAGTAACCAAGCTCCTCAATGAATCTGCCGTCTCTGGGATATCTTGAATCAGCGACAACTATTCTGTAAAAGGGGTTCTTCTTGGCACCCATTCTTCTAAGTCTGATCTTTACCATCTATCTCACCTCCAAAAATCTTTTCATAAACAGTTTTCACTGTGATGAAAGCATAACTTACTTCCACATACCGGGCATCCTGAGCTTATTCTTCTTGCCCTTCTGGTTTCTGCCCATAACACCGAACTGCTTGAACATCTTCTGCATATTTTCAAACTGTTTGAGAAGTCTGTTCACATCAGCCACTGTATTTCCGGAACCTGCTGCAATACGCTTTTTACGGCTGGGATTGATTATCGAGGGCTTAGCCCTTTCAGCAGGCGTCATGGATGTTATAAGCGCTTCTATACGATTTATCTGATTATCATCAAGATCTACATCTTTGATTTTGTCTCCCACACCGGGTATCATCGATGCAAGCTGCTTCAGGGAACCCATCTTTTTGATCTGCTTCATCTGTTCGAGCAGGTCTTCAAGATCAAACTCTCCTTCTTCCTGAAGTTTGTTTGTGAGCTTCTGCATCTTTGATTCATCAAGTGTGGTCTCAGCTCTCTCTATAAGTGTGAGCACATCGCCCATACCGAGAATTCTGGATGCCATTCTCTTCGGATGGAAAAGCTCAAGATCATCAAGCTTCTCACCTGTACCCACAAATTTTACAGGCTTACCTGTTACCGCAAGTACCGAAAGTGCCGCACCGCCTCTTGTATCAGAATCAAGCTTGGACATGAGAACGCCTGTAATACCCAGTGCATCATCAAATGCCTTTGCAACATTGACAGCATCCTGACCTGTCATTGCGTCAACAACGAGAAGTATCTCATTGGGTTCTGTCTCAGACTTGATATTCTTAAGCTCGTCCATAAGCTCTTCATCTATGTGAAGACGGCCTGCGGTATCGAGTATAACTATCTCATTGCCGTGCTCTCTTGCGTGCTTTACGGCTTCACGGGCGATAACAACAGGATTTATCTGTCCCATCTCAAAGACCTTTACTCCTGCCTTTTCGCCTACAACCTGGAGCTGATCGATAGCTGCGGGACGGTAAACGTCACATGCTGCAAGCATAGGTCTTTTACCCTGCTCCTTGAAGTACTTCGCAAGCTTTGCCGCATGGGTGGTCTTACCTGAACCCTGGAGACCAACCATCATGATAACGCAAGGAGGCTTGCTTGGAAATTCTATTCTGGAATTCTCGCTGCCCATCAGGGATACGAGCTCTTCGTCAACGATCTTTATTACCTGCTGTGCAGGAGTCAGACTTGCAAGCACATCCGAGCCTATAGCTCTTTCAGTGACCTTATCTATAAAGTCCTTGACCACCTTGTAGCTTACATCGGCCTCAAGAAGTGCAAGCTTTACCTCACGCATAGCTTCCTTAACATCGTTCTCTGTCAGGATACCCCTGCCCTTAAGACGCTTGAACACTGCATTGAGTTTTTCAGATAATCCTTCAAAAGCCATATAATCACTCCCCGACCAATCCAAAGATCATAATATATCTCTCAGCTTAACTGATATGTCCAATATATCCGTGCGGAACTTCTCATCCTGTTCCGCTATTTTTTCAAGCTCATCAGCGAGCTTTTCGAGTTCGGTATACTTTTTGTGAAGCATGAGCTTTTCCTCAAGCTCAGCCATTGTCTGTTCGCCGCGCTTTATGCAGTCTCTGACGCCCTGTCTTGTGATACCGGCATGCTCGGATATTTCCCCGAGTGAAAGGTCCTCATTATAGTAAAGATCTATTATATCCAGCTGCTTTTCTGTGAGCATCGGCGCATAAAAATCCATCAGCACCGCCATATTCAGATCTTTTTCACCGTTCATGCACTCACCTCATACAAAAGACAAAGTACGTGTAAAGCATTCAGCCTTTACATTATAACATAATAACAAATAAAGTCAATGCTTTTTGAGCATTTTATTATGTTAATTTTTTTTGAACTCAAAAAACGACCCTCCGGTATGAAGGGTCGGTAATTATCACTTTTCCCATGGCATTGGGTAATCAGAGCTCTCATTCACTGATGGAGTTTCTTTCTCAGCCTCGGGCAGACTGCCTGCAATATTACCTGATGTAACGCTTTCAACAGGAGTATAGCCATTTACGGTGTCCCTTTCGGATATACCATTTCCGTAGCCTGCAAATGACTCTGCAAGTGCTTCATCACGTATTTTCTGTTCCTTTTTCGCTTTTACGAAGAAGACCGCAGTAATTGCAGATATAACCAGACCTAGGAGCAGTATTATTATACCTGCTGTCGAGCCTCTCTCTTCATAGCCGGGTGCATAATACTTTATTACGTACGGACAAGTAACCGTGTTCATATCTTCCTTTGTAAAATCATCATACATATAAGAGAACCACTCATACATATAATCAGTAAGATCGCTGTTCATCTTCTCAATCTTTCCCTGGAAATGAAGCGTGGTTGTTACTCCTGACCAGTCATCGCTGTCAACTGCTTTCCAGAATTCATCCGTCATGTTCTCAGCAACTTTTACCATATCAGCATTGCCTACTTCTATAGCAACATACTGATCATCTTCACTGCCCATAAGAGGGATTACATAATAATGGTTGGTCACTCTTTCATTATGCTTTAC
>CACZPE010000326.1 GCA_902782875.1 uncultured Ruminococcus sp.
CATTACAAGACAAACCAGCGCAGGGAGCTCACGGCTTTCCTTATGGAAAACCATGACAATCCCATGTCTGCAGCGCAGATATCCGAGAGTGTGGATATGAGCATAAGCGCGGTATACCGCAATCTTGAAGTGCTCGAAAATGAGGGCATGGTGACACGGTATGCCAAGGACGGATGCAGAGAGATACTTTACAGATATACCGCATCCGAGGAATGCAGCGGTATGATACATCTGTGCTGTACTGTCTGCGGGCGTACGTTCCATATGGAGAAGGACTCCTGCAGGATACTTTCGGATATACTCACCGAGCATGACGGCTTTGAGATGGATATTTCCAGGACAGTCATACACGGCGTCTGCAGGGGCTGCAAGGGATAGGCGGGATTATGAAGAAGACTATGATCTCACTGGCTCTGGGAGCGCTGATACTGACATCGTGTGCTGATTCGCAGAGCGGTTCGTATCAGACTAAAGAGACAGTAAACGATGATATAAAAATAGTATGCACTGCTTTTGCATATTACGACTGGACTATGAATATCACACAGGGGAGCGGCGCAGAGGTGACATATCTGCTGTCTGACGGTGTGGATATGCACAGCTTTCAGCCGACTGCAAGAGATATTGCTGCTGTTATCGGATGTGATGTGCTTATATGCGGCGGCGGAGAGTCTGAACAGTGGATATCTCAGGCATGCAGCAACAGCCCTGACGAAAACAGGATAGTACTTACCCTGCTCGATGACAGTGCACTTACGGAAGAGATATCCGAGGGGATGCAGGCTGATGAAGATGGAGAAGAAGATTCTCCCGAATATGATGAGCATATATGGCTCTCTCCGAAAAGAGCTGCGGTATGCTGTGACAGGATAAACAGCGCACTGTGCGAGGCTGACGGCAAAAATGCCGCTGTCTACAGCGAGAATACAAAAGGATATATAAACAGGCTTTCCGAGCTTGATGAAGGCTGCAGAGCGCTTTCGGGGAATAGTACTCTGATAGTGGCCGACAGATTTCCTTTTCTGTATCTTTCAAAAGACTACGGGATAGATTACTATGCGGCATTTCCGGGCTGCTCTGCGGAAAGCGAAGCAAGCTTTGAAACAGTGAAGTTCCTTACAGGCAAGTGCAATGAGCTGAAGACAGATACTCTTTATATAATAGACGGCTCTGACGGCAAGCTTGCGAATACGGTCGCAGGCGGCTGTGACACGGCACCTGAAATAAAAATGCTTGATTCGATGCAGTCTGTATCTGCATCTGATATAGAAAACGGTACGAATTATATAGGATTGATGAAAAAAGACATTGAGGTCCTTTCGGGCTCTGTGTCGTAGTGGTGATGATATGTTATCAGCAGAACATCTTTCTGTCGGATATGACGGCAGAGCAGTACTTGAAGATCTCAACTTCAGAGTAGACAAAGGAGACTATCTTTGTGTAGTCGGTGAAAACGGCTCCGGCAAGAGCACGCTTATGAAGACCCTCCTCGGACTGATACCGCCTGTCTCGGGCAAGATAGACAGGGGAGAGGGCTTTGCACCGGGAAGTATCGGCTTTCTGCCTCAGCAGACGGCAGTACAGAGGGATTTTCCAGCGGCAGTGCATGAGATAGTATTGTCGGGCTTTTCTGCAAAGCTCGGCTTCAGACCCTTTTATAACAAGGATGAAAAGGCACAGGCGGACAAGATCATGGAGCGTCTTGGCATCACTGAGCTGAAAAACAGAAGCTACCGCGATCTTTCAGGCGGTCAGCAGCAGAGGGTGCTTCTTGCAAGAGCGCTTTGCGGCGCAGGAGAGACCATACTTCTCGATGAGCCTGTGACAGGCCTTGACCCGAAGACTACTGCGGATATGTATGAAATGATTGCAAAGCTCAATAAAAACGGCACCACTGTTATTATGATATCTCATGATATGCAGGCTTCTGTAAAATATTCATCTCATATACTCCACCTCGGTGATAAGCAGCTCTTTTTCGGCACGACTGAGGATTTTGTAGGAACGGACAGTGGCAAGCTGTTCATATCGGGGAGGTGACAGTGATGATAGAAACACTGCAGGGATATTTTGCGTTCCCGTTTGTAAGATATGCATTTATTGTCGGTATACTTATCGCACTGTGCGCCTCTATGCTCGGAGTGACGCTTGTTATGAAGCGGTTCTCATTCATTGGCGACGGTCTTTCCCATGTAGCATTCGGAGCAATGGCGATAGCCGGTGTTATCGGTCTTGCAAATGATATGATAGTGATACTGCCCATAACAATAGTATCGGCCGTTCTGCTTCTGAAAAACGGACAGAACGCAAAGATAAAGGGCGATGCTGCCATTGGTATGATATCTACAGGCGCTCTGGCCGCAGGATATATGCTGATAAACGTTTTTTCAAAATCGGCAAATGTATCCGGTGATGTATGCTCCACGTTGTTCGGATCTACTGCCATACTCACACTGTCAAAATCAGATGTTGTAATGTGCGTACTGATGTCTGCGGCTGTGCTTACGGTATATGCACTTTTCTACAACAAGATCTTTGCAATAACATTTGATGAGAATTTTTCAAAAGCGCTGGGTATGAAGACAGACGCGCTCAATCTTATGCTTGCAGTCGTTACGGCAGTGATAATAGTACTTGCGATGAGGCTTGTAGGTTCCCTGCTCATATCCGCGCTGGTGATATTCCCTGCGATGTCGGCTATGAGAGTGTTCAGAAGCTATAAAGCTGTTACCATATGCGCTGCGGTGATCTCTGTGTTCTGTGCGGTTATAGGTCTTGTTACGGCAGTACTTGCGGATACTCCTGTCGGCTCGACTATAGTTATGGCTGATATCGTGATATTCTTCGTATTTACTCTGATAGGGCATTTTAAAAAGCTGTAATGTTAACGTTACAGCTTTTTTATCTAATAAATATATGCAAAAATATTCAAAAAGATTAGTAACTGTTAAGTTTTATCCCGAAAATGTAAACAAATTTTCAAAGTACAGATAAAATTAACAAAAAATCTATATTATATCTGATTTTGTATGTTATAATATTGCAAGATAATATGGGATAGGTGTAGCTATCTCTGATGGATGGTGCAGCCTATGGACAATGAAACAACCAACATAACCGAACAGACAGACAGCACTGACATAGATGCGGACAATAAGCCCGCATCAGACAGTAAGCCCAAAAAGAAGAAAAAGAAACGCTCAGCGCTGTCATACGCGGTGTCGTTCTTTGTAAAGATCGGTCTTACGGTGCTTTGTGTGTGGGTGCTGCTCACATATGTCGGCGGAGTGTTCATGTGTCACGACAACAGATCGTATCCCATGATAAAAGACGGCGATCTTGTGATAACCTACAGGCTCGGCGGATACCGCCAGGGCGATGTGGTTGTGTATATGCAGGACGGTGAGCGCAGATTCGGGCGCATAGCAGCATTCGGCGGTGACAGCGTGGAGATATCCTCCGACCGTGTATGCGTAAACGGCTATGCGATATACGATGAAACGGTCTATCCCACACCGGCGGGAAATATCACATATCCCTATACCGTTGACAGCGGATATGTATTTGTACTCAACGATTACCGCTCGGATATGTCCGACAGCCGCACATTCGGCGCAGTCAGCGAAGCTGATCTGCAGGGCAAGGCGATTTTCGTCATGAGAAGAAGAGGTATATAACGTTTTATGCGTTTATATAAATGAGTATGAAAACAAAAAAAAAGCTATAGAAAAGGTGTTGATTTTATGAAGAAAAAAGGTCTTTC
>CACZPE010000327.1 GCA_902782875.1 uncultured Ruminococcus sp.
ATAGGCGATCACTATGCTCTGAGCCCTGTCCCCGCTTGGATACGTGATATCCAGATCTGTATAGACGCCTATGATTTTGCCTGCCTTTACATCAAGTCCGGTCTCTTCCTTTGCTTCTCTTACAGCTGCCATCTGCGGAGTCTCCCCAAGCTCAATGGCACCTCCCGGGAATCCCCATTTGTCAGTATCTCCCCTTCTTTGCAGGAGCACTTCTCCTTCGGAGTTGAATATGCATCCTCCTGCAAAAGCAAGTATTATCTTTTCATGTCCTACCTTGCTTCGGATACTCTGGATATAGTTTTGCATATGATCTGTCCTTTCTCTGTGTCAAAAAACGTTTTCCCGGGACAAACCGCTCTTAAAGCCCCGGAATTAAGTGAAGAATTATTTCGTGAAGTCTGAACACAACAAAATCTCCTTCCTCCAGCGTCAATGGAGGGTGTGTCAGCTTGAACCGCTCTCTTGCGGCAATATACTCTTCAATTTCCTCTCTTGTCTGAAAGAGCCCGTATTGATTTAACCGAAACTGGGGAAATACAAACGGTATCTCATTATACACAGCCGAATAATTGTCACCCGCAGCATATGCATAGTCATACCCTAAGAATATCCTTTTAAGATCAGGACAGTCAAACTGCGGATCCGGCACGTCAGTTTCGCACAGCAGCAGCCTGTATTTTATATTCCGTTTTTCCGCTTCTTTTACATATTCGTATATGTGATCCATATCATTACAGGCAGCTATCCATGTATGTCCGCCCGGGATCCGGTAAGTTCTGCCGATATTCTCGTCGTAATAGGATTCAAAGTCCACTGCATCTTCTTCATAGTTCAGGAACCAGTTCTGACCCGTATGGTCACCAAATCCGCTGCCGTCTATCCCTTTATAGGGATTATCGGTATATTTCTGAACAATAATGCCGTTTATCATATCATCACCACAAATCCCGATGTATTAACAACAATTATATCACAGCCATCCGTGTGCTGTCAATAAAAATGCCATAGTATCCGACCTTGCATCGTAACTATGGCATTTTAATCTGCTCAGAGAGCCTTATGCGAATTTTTCTGTTGTGTGAGAAGTCCTGTAGAGCTTCTTGTAGTCAGACGGAGTATATCCGTTGATGCTCTTGAACACTCTGTTGAAAGTGGTCAGGCTCGAAAAGCCTACCTTCATAGCCACATCGGTAACGGAATTTCCGCTTTCGAGCAGCAGCAGCTCCGCAGCCTTCACTCTTCTGCGGTTGAGGAAGTTTATGAATGTGGTGTTGCTGTACTTCTTGAATATCCTTGAAAAATGGTATGTGCTGTAGCCTGCAAGGTTTGACAGGTCCTCAAGGCTGATATCGTTCATATAGTTCTGCTCTATATATCTGAGTATCAGTCTGAAGGTATCAGCATATTTGCCGCCGTCATCATACTTGATGTCACTGAGCTGATATTCCTTGACTCTTGCAAGAAGTGTGAGCACCTTGATATAGATATATACCTCGGTCACTTCACTGAAATTTGAATAGAGCACATATATCTCCTCCATGATGCTGTTCATGGATTTGAGAAATTCCTTGTCATAGGAGGAATTTATGAGTATGGGCTCTGAAAGTACCGAATACAGTTCGGACAGTGCGGGGTTGTTGTTGAAGGAGTTGTTGTCTGCCAGCAGTATGAGCCTTCTGCCGTGGGATGCCTTAAGGTTGTGAAGAGTACCTGAGGGGATTATCAGTATATCGCGCTCCTCGAGGGTATAGTCCTTGCCACCGCATATGGCTTCAAAACCGCCGTTGAGCGGCATTATGATCTCGATCGCATTATGCCAGTGAGGTGGATACTCTTCATAGTCGATGTTGTCGTACAGAAGCACGCTCCTGTTCTGTACATAGTCTACGGTCTCAAAGTCACCGTTCAGATGTACGATCATAAATATTTCCTTTCATACTTTCGCCTGTCAGACATGACTATGACTGCCTGAAATCATGCAGAGCACGGCGGGTACTCCGCGGCACATCCGACAGATTTTCCCGGACGTATACACTATTTGTCATAATATATACGCTCTCAACCTATATTTTACCACAAACCCATCGAATTTTCAAGAGGTTTTTACAAATAATTGTGCAATCACGCGAAATATCTGTGCAAAATAGCGCAATATGTGAAGTCAAGAACGCAATAAACGATTAGAACATACAAAGCAAATAGTATATAAATAGATTATGGTCAATAAATGTCGGCTTATACTCATTTCACGTATATGCCGTCAAGGACGGAGGTATGATCAAATGAGCGTCAATATTACAGAAAAGACGTATAAAAACTACGGAAAATGTGTATTTCTTGATAACGGTGCGGCTGTTATCGGCGTTACTGTCGAGGAGGGCCCCCGTATCATTTATTTCTCGCTTTCAGGCAAAGAAAATGTCATGCTTGAGGATATCGAGCGCAAATTCACCGAGGATACCGAAAATTACGGCACATGGGTGAATTACGGCGGTCACAGGCTCTGGGTCGCTCCCGAGGTGAACCCCGAGACATATTATCCCGACAATGCTCCTGTAGAGTACACATTCTCGGATGATACACTTACGCTCACTCCCCCTCCGACACCGTTCGGCAAGCAGCTTACCATATCCATAAAGATGGACAGCTCCGCTCCCGCAGCTGAGCTCACACACAGGATAAAGAATGTGTCCGACAAGCCGTCTGAGTATGCAGCATGGGCTATCACCGGTCTTACCGACGGCGGTGTATGCGTTGTACCTGTAAGCACAAAGAAGACAGGCTACCTTGCAAACCGCGTGCTCAGTCTCTGGGACTACACCGATATATATGACAGCAGATTCAGAATGACCAATGAAGAATACCGCATAAAGCAGGACAAATTCGTCAAGAAGGCATTCAAGATAGGCTTCAACCTCGAGGACGGCTTTGCAGCTTACGCTGTAAACGAGCAGATCTTTGTAAAGATCATGCCCCCCTATGAGGAGATACGCTATCCTGATTTCTCCTGCAACAGCGAGGTATACACAAACGACAGATTCCTTGAGTGCGAGTATATCGGCGAGATGCGCTCCTATGCCCCCGGCGAGGAAGCTGTCATCACAGAGCGCTGGTATATGCTCGACAATACAGGGGACAATGATCCTGTTATCGGCGATATCCGCGAAGCCGTAAAGGACAGAATGTACAAATAAAAGCGATACATCGCTTTGAAAGGAATAAGCCAATGGAAAAATATCTTGATGAATCACTCAGCGTC
>CACZPE010000328.1 GCA_902782875.1 uncultured Ruminococcus sp.
AGTCTGCTGACACGTTTCTGGGATGTGAAGTCGGGCGAGATACTGCTGAGGGGCACGGATATCCGCAAGATACCGCTTGCCGCGCTTATGGACAATATCAGTATGGTATTCCAGCGCGTCTATCTTTTTCAGGATACGGTATATAACAATATAGCCCTCGGCAGACCGGATGCGACCCGTGAGGAGATCATCGAAGCTGCAAAAAAGGCACGGTGCTATGATTTTATCATGGAGCTGCCCGATGGCTTTGATACCGTGATAGGTGAGGGTGGAGCTTCGCTTTCAGGCGGTCAGGCACAACGTTTGTCAATAGCACGATGCATTCTCAAGGATTCGCCAATTGTTATCCTCGATGAAGCGACCGCAAGTGTTGACGCTGACAATGAAAGCTACATCCAGCAGGCGATATCCGAGCTTTGCAGGGGCAAGACTCTGCTCGTTATCGCGCACAGGCTCAATACTATAATCGGCGCAGATAATATCATGGTCATCAGAGACGGCCAGATTGCTGAGTCCGGTGATCATGAGAATCTTATGCAAAAAAGCGGTATTTATCATTCTATGGTGACAAAGCGTGCAGTTAGCACCGGATGGAAACTGGTGTAGCGGTTCAGTAGTATATCGCACAGAAATATCAGGAGATAGCCGTTCATAATTGGACGGCTTTTTCTTTATAACATCTTGAAATCAGACGTTTTATGTACTATAATATATATAAGTTTACATATGCTAACCAATTTAACCGGAAGGCTTAGAAATAAAACTCGTTGACTATTCAACGTAATAATGGATGAAAGGATATGATCATGAATAATTACAATGATATAGGAATAGACAGCAAATTAGACTGGAAACGTATCCGTAAGCTGTTTATCATCGGTCTGCTCGGAGGCTGTATGACATTTATCGGTGATTGGCTGCTTGGATACGGCGTTTGTGATGAAAGTCTGACAGGACTGGAAAAGAAATTGTCACAGTATCTTATCCTGTCGGACGACAAGCTGTTCTGGTCGGCTTTTCTCGGACTGATAGGTATTTCACTGGAAGGACTATGCTATTTTGGTATCTACAGGCTTATCGCAAGCGGCAGTCAAAAACACGCACATATTTTCAGAAGCGGTGTATTCGGGTATATGTTGTTTGCAGCCTGCGGAGTTCATGTACCGTGCCTTTCTACCGTCTTTTTCTATAACCACATGATGCAGGAAAGTCCTGATACCGCATATGAACTGACAGTGAAATTCGGCTCATACTTCCTGCTGCCTGCCATAATACTGTTCCTGATATTCTTTTTCGTTATGAGTATAGCACAGATCAGTGCCTTTGCCCAAGGAGTAACACCGTATCCCAAATGGTGCTGGATCTTCTCAATGCCTGTTGGTATGGCTGCAACTATGCTGCTTAAATTTACAGGAAATCATGCGGTCGTAAATGGCCTTACCGCTGCATGGATAAGTATCGGCAATATATGGATGTTCGGCGGACTATTAGCTGCCATGAAGCTTTGTAAAAAGAAGTAAACGAATAGAAGAATAGTCAGGAGGTATTTTATGTTTTGGGATAAAGTTGCAGGAATATATGATCTGTATCAGATCCTCAATCGAAAGGCAAATACTAAAGCAGCCTCTATTTGCGCTTCATATATTTCAAATAATGATATTGTTCTGGAATGTGCATGCGGAACGGGCATTATGACGAGGATCATTGCTCCGAAATGTAAAAAGATCATCGCTACAGATTTCTCAAAGGAGATGCTTTGCAAAGCAAGAAAAAACCTGCGTAACCATAAAAATATTAAATTCCAATATGCAGATGTTACTAAATTGAAGTATCGAAGCGGAGTTTTTGATGTAGCTGTAGCGGCCAATGTCATTCATCTTCTGGATGATCCCGAAAAAGCTATGGCAGAGCTTCGCAGAGTTGTTAAACCCGGTGGGATCATCATAATTCCAACGTATATTTCTCAGGAGGCAAATGCATCTTCCAGAATTACGAAGATATTCAATAAGATGGGCGCAAACTTCCGGAACGAATTTGATATCCATACCTATTGTGAGTTTTTTGAAAAAATGGGTATTGATGCTGAATATAAGCTAGCAAAAGGGTTGATATGCTGTTGCGTTGCAGTTATAAAACAGTAATGGCTATAAAGTGCGGATGAATGTTGATCTCAGATGATCCACACCCTCCTCAATCCTC
>CACZPE010000329.1 GCA_902782875.1 uncultured Ruminococcus sp.
CGGCAGAGGATATCTTTCTTGCCACGGGGGCATATCCGCCGCTGCATATAAGGTCGTACAACTCCTTGGAGTAAGCATCGAAGCCGGTAAGTACATTTCCCATCTTGTTCAGATCGATGACCGACAGGGTAACGCCGTTTTCGGTCCCGGTTTCTGCACAGGACTCATAGAACGAATCGCATATCACTCTGCCGAGAGCCGCGCCGTCGATCGTCGGGTCGCTTGCGATGGTATCGCCTATCACGGTATAATCCCAGCCCTCTCCGGGCTCGCTCTCCTCAGATCCCACCATGTAAAGCGCATGGTTCGAGAGCATTGCGGCAGTTTCCGCGGTTGCCATAAGACACGCATCAAAGCCGATGAACTCAAAAGGAGATGTCATCTTGTCGTATACGCTGTAGAGCGCCGCATCGATCTCCTTGATATACAGGGAATCGGGGAGCGCTTCGCTGTCGGCAGCAACAGTCTCATCAAAGCATACGCCCGAGATGCTTCCTCCGCCGTGATCCCAGAAAATAACACCCATTCTCGCAGCAGGGTATTCGGATACTCCCCACGAGAGAAAGTCCGAAAGGTGCGACGAGTCGCCCATATTCCCCGCACTGCCCGTGTATACACATTCTGCCTTGCCGTTTTCGATGACATAGCGCTCGGTGGCGCCTGCATCAACGCCGTTATACCACTGTGATGCGCCGCCTGTCTGGATGACGAATCTCACATTTTCATTTGCGGAGGAATCGGTCATTTCTTCTATATCCGCTGTTGCCATACCGCCGTCGGATTCAAGATCACTGCCGCACATATATACAAATATCGTCCATGTGCCGTCCTCGCCCATGGGCTTTACAGCTGAACGGGTATGACGCTTTCCCGTGGATGACGGTGCATCTGACGGGGAAAGGGTCTTGCCTGTGCCGTCCCTGCTTCCGGGAGCGCTTGCAGCCTCTGATGATATCTCATCGTCTGGACCGTCATATGATGTATCGTCTTCGCCGAGGCAGGCTGTGAGATTTGCCGCCATGAGAAGCGATGCGATCAGTGCGGGTATTCTTTTCTTCATCAAAATCCTTCTTCCGTATACAGTCTGTACCCGCTGACAGTGTTGCTGATGGCGGGTCGCTGTATGATAATGTTAAGAGTATAGCAGAAAAAGCCGTGCTTTGCAAGTATTATTACACGATTGTCAATAAGATTGATTTAATCGGCATAAAAATGTATGTGACAGCATATATGTTTTATGCGAATTTTACATCATTGCATCAATGGCAGGATTTGTCTGTTAAAAACCGGAAGAAAACACTTGATATATCTGTACGGATGTGGTATAATAACACTGTTAGGTAAATCTAACTATTGAAAGGAAGATATATATGGCAGAGAAAAAAACAGCAAAGTCGGAAGCACAGCAGCTCAGGGAAAAGCTTTTCTCACAGAAGAAGCACGCAGGTCTGCGCATGACCGACAAGGAGATAAAGGCGGCGTATGACTACAGCGCGAAGTATATGGATTTCCTCGGCAAGGCGAAGATAGAGCGTGACGCAGTGGAATATACGCTCGCAGCGGCCGAGAAAAAGGGTTATGTGCCGTTTGAAAAGGGCATGAAGCTCAAGGCGGGCGACAAGGTGTATCTGTGCAACAGAGGCAAGGCGGTCATATTCGCGCTTATCGGCAAGAAGGGCGTTAAGGAGGGCGTGAGGATATCCGCCGCTCATATCGATTCGCCGAGACTTGACCTCAAGCAGAACCCTGTCTATGAGAACGAGGAAGTGGCATATTTCAAGACCCATTACTACGGCGGCATAAAGAAATATCAGTGGCCTACGGTGCCTCTTGCACTTCACGGCGTTATTGTCAAGGCGGACGGCACACAGGTGAGAGTAACTATAGGCGAGGACGACAGCGATCCCGTGTTCTGCGTGACAGACCTTCTGCCGCATCTTGCACAGGATCAGATGAAGCGCACTCCCGCTGAGCTGGTAAAGGGCGAGGAGCTGAATATACTCATCGGCTCGATGCCGTTCAAGGATGATGAGGCAAGCGAGCGCGTGAAGCTTGCTGTGCTGTCTCTGCTTTATGATAAATACGGCATCACAGAGGATGACTTTATCTCTGCAGAGCTCGATGCAGTGCCCGCATACAAGCCCCGCGACATAGGCTTTGACCGCAGCCTGATCGGCGGATACGGCCATGACGACAAGGTGTGTGCGTATACTGCCTTCAGCGCACTTATGGATATAAAGAAGACCCCCGAAAGGACCGCGGTTGTCGTTCTTACCGACAAGGAGGAAACAGGCTCCGACGGAAATACGGGACTTAAGTCCGCATATTTCAGATACTTCATCGACGATCTTGCAGAGTGCTTCGGTGAGAACGGCAGGACCGTGCTTTCACGCTCGGAGTGCCTCTCCGCAGATGTTAATGCAGCCTTTGATCCCACATTCCCCGATGTGCTCGAAAAGAAGAATGCCGCGTATATAAACTACGGTGTGTGCGTGACAAAGTTCACAGGCTCAAGAGGAAAGTCGGGCACATCCGATGCATCCGCTGAGTTTGTCGGTACTGTAAGAAGACTCCTTGACGGCGGCAATGTGGTATGGCAGACTGGCGAGCTCGGAAAGGTAGACCTGGGCGGCGGCGGAACTGTTGCGGCATATATCGCAAATCTCGATGTGGATACCATCGATGTGGGCGTGCCTGTGCTCTGTATGCATGCACCCTTTGAGATAGTCGCAAAGACGGATGTGTATATGACCTACAGGGCATTTACGGTATTCATGGCTCAGTGACGGGGTGTATAAAAAGCATACAGGCCTGATATGTTTCATTGTCTGTATAATCTCGGAATACATCTGTTTCTGATAAATCCGTCCGACAACGGCGAGCAATAAGAAAAAAATACTTGACAAATAAAAATAATGTGCTATAATATGCTTATTATACAGCATAAATGCCTTGACGAGGACGAAGTTCTCCGCATGGCGGTACACAGAGAGCCGTGATATTGCTGAAACACGGATGCCGCCGGATATCTTGAATCACCTCCGAGCAGTGCTTCCGATGAGGGAGCAACGTGTCCTCACGTTACAGAGGGGCTTTGTGACAGCAAAGTGCAGAGTGGCATCATATGATGCAACAAGAGTGGTACCGTGGGCTTTCAGGCTCATCTCTTTGATACAGGAGATGAGCCTTTTTTGTTTGTTATGACATTAAAGAAAGAGGTAGATTGTATGCTTACGCTTGACATGGTTTACAGTGCAAATTATAAGCTGAAAGAGGTAATAAGGCGCACGGACATAATCCGTGCCCCGAAGATATCTGATAAATGCGATGTGTATCTCAAGCCCGAGAATCTGCAGATAACAGGTTCATTCAAGGTGAGGGGAGCTTACTATAAGATATCGCAGCTCTCTGATGAAGAGAAGTCAAGGGGAGTAATCGCCTGCTCTGCGGGAAATCATGCCCAGGGCGTCGCTCTTGCGGCAGCAAAGAACGGCATACATTCCGTGATATGCCTGCCTGATGCGGCGCCGATATCCAAGATAGAGGCGACAAAGGCATACGGTGCAGAGATATGTCTTGTAGACGGAGTATATGACGATGCATATGCAAAGGCTCTGCAGCTTCGCGACGAAAAGGGATATACCTTCATACATCCCTTTGACGATGAAATGGTTATAGCAGGTCAGGGGACCATCGGTCTTGAACTGCTCGACCAGCTGCCTGATGCGGATGCAGTGGTCGTACCCATAGGCGGAGGCGGACTGATATCGGGCGTGGCATTCACGATAAAATCGCTCAACCCCGCGATAAAGATATACGGCGTCCAGGCGGAGGGTGCACCGTCAATGGAGCAGGCCATAGCTCACGGCAGAATAGAAAGGCTTTCGTCTGTATCCACTATAGCAGACGGTATAAAGGTGATGGAGCCCGGCGAACACACCTTTGAGCTCTGCAGGAAGTATGTTGACGGTATAGTGACGGTCAACGACGATGAGATATCCTCTGCCATACTCGCCCTGATGGAGCAGCAGAAGCTTGTTGCAGAGGGCGCAGGCGCCGTGCCTGTTGCGGCAGTGATGTTTGACAAGATCCCCGATATTGAGGGCAAGAAGGTAATATGCCTCGTTTCGGGCGGAAATATCGATGTTACCATACTCAACCGTGTAATAGAACGAGGCCTGCTCAAATCGGGCAGAACATGCCTGCTGTCAATAGAGCTTATCGACAAGCCGGGTCAGCTCAAGGGCGTGTCTGATATCATTGCAAAGCTGGGGGCAAATGTCATATCTATCCATCACGAGAGAGCGAGTGAGGGCAAGGATATCAACGGCTGCTATCTGCGCATGATACTCGAAACCAGGAACCATGGCCATATTTCGCAGATCATAGATACTCTGCGAAGTGCAGGCTTTCATGTAAAAAATGTAATGTAACGGAGGTATCACTTATGGAAAAGATCTACACAAAAAATGCACCCGATGCGATAGGCCCCTATTCTCAGGCGGTAAAGACAGGCAATCTGCTCTTTACCTCGGGCCAGATCGCCATCGATCCTGCAAGCGGCAGCGTTACCGCTCAGGGCATCGAGGAACAGACACATCAGATATGCCGCAATCTCGGCGCAGTTCTCAAAGAGGCAGGCCTTACCTTTGACAATGTGGTAAAGACCACCTGCTTCCTTGACAATATGGATGATTTCGCAAAGTTCAACGAGATATACGGCGAGTACTTCACCAGCAAGCCCGCACGCTCCTGTGTTGAGGTATCAAAGCTTCCCAAGGGAGTGCTTGCGGAGATAGAGGTCATCGCAGAGTACTGATATAGTTTTATATCTGCCGTATTCTGTTTCTTCTGTGTATAAGACTGTCTCTCCGTCTGGAAGCCGTATACGATGGCTTTCAGACGGATTTTCAGTGTATACACAGGTCAGAAAGCAGAATGACAATTCCGGGCAGGTTTTTTTGTTCATAGTGTATCTTTATATACTGTTCTGATCCTAAATCATTCCAAGAAATACCGCCCAAAATCTTTAACATATGGATTTTGGGCGGTAGAGATTGGTTATGATTAGGATATAGAATTGTATTAGTGCTTGTATTCTTTTCGTAAATGTGGTATACTCAGTACAAGATACAGTCCACGGGCAGGAGAGATGCTTATGAACATACAATCCATCAAAAAGCTCGCATTTTTTGTAAATACAGTAGTACTTGTGCTTGTTTTCGGCCTTCTGGCTTTTTTTATCGTCTGTGATCTCAAGCTGCTTATATATTTCAGTATACCCACTGTTCTGGTATATGTGACAGGGTTTTTCCTGATACATAAAAACAGGCTGTATGAGTATGCCTGCATGGTGTTTTTCTGGCTCACGCTGTATATGGGCGTGACGACAGTGTGCCTGGGATACGGCTGCGGATTTCATCTGTACTGCTTTTCTGTAATACCCATAACCTTTGTGACAAAGTATATGTCGTATAAACTGGGCTCTCCGGGTATAAACCCGATATACCTGAGTGTGGCGATAGCGGCGATATATCTTGTCTGCACGGGCTATGCCGCACGGCACGGTGCCATATATCAGCTTGACAGCAATGTGGAGTCGTTTTTCTGGGGATTCAATGCGATATCGGTTTTCGGGTTCCTGATATACTATTCCACACAGATGATAAATTCCATAATCAAGTCCGAGGAAAAGCTGGCGGAGGCAGCTCATACCGACCGCCTCACGGGGCTTTACAACAGGCATTATGTACTCGAACGCCTTGATTCCATGCAGGACGATGGTACTGCGGTATGTCTTGCAATGGCTGATATAGACGATTTCAAGAAGATAAACGATGTATACGGTCACGACGCGGGCGATGAGGTGCTGAAAGCCGTGTCAGAAACGATGCGCAGCGAATGTGAAGGCTGCACCATCGCAAGATGGGGCGGCGAGGAATTCCTTATCATACTCCCTGCAGAGCTTGAAAAGGCGGAGAAGATGCTGGAGCATATGCGTGAGAGTATTATGGGAAAGGATATGACCTTTGACGGCAGCCGTGTTGCAGTCACCGTTACAGTCGGGCTGTCCGAAAGAGAGCCGGGGCAGAGCATCGACGAATGGACAAAGGATGTTGACCGCAAGCTGTA
>CACZPE010000330.1 GCA_902782875.1 uncultured Ruminococcus sp.
CGGCGCCGTTGGCGGCTTCTATGCGGTACTCGCCAGGTTCCGTGAGCGCGGTGAAATCTATGATATGCACCTTGTCGCCCGAATCCGCATCGCTGCCGAAGGGCTCGGAAGTGCCGCTGTATACGGTATTGCCCGCGCTGTCCACGATATCGAATGCGATGCCCTTTTTCTCATCGCAGAGCATAGTAGCCTGCTTTTTGCGCCCGGTGAGATATCCCACCTGATTTGTGAGTATATCCGCGCGTTCCCATACAGGCGGGGCGATATAGTCATTGTCATCGCTGGTGAGGTCGGTAAGGTACATATTGTCAAAGGTTATAACAGTGCCTGCGGGGAAACAGTCCCCCTGGGTGTACTGCCCGTCTCCGCCGAGATGGAAAGCCCACTCGGCAACGTCTACAGAGCTGCCCGCCGTGAATGTGAGATCGACGGTCTTTGTTTCGTTCGCACCGATGGATATGGGATCCCATGTGCTGTCGAGGTCGTATCCGTTTGACATATTGTGCCATATCTCGACATTTCCCTCGAGATTGCCTATCTTTGTGTAGTATTTGCCGCTGTTGGAGGGGGTTATCTCATAGTGTACATGGTACTGATGACCTGCGACTATTTTCAGTCCCCTGTGTCTGAACTGGCAGTCCCACCTGTCTTCGCCGCCTCTTGAAGCTCCGCCGGGATTGACTATGGTTATCTTGTATACCCCGTCGGATATGTCAAAATCCATTTCACCTGCAGCCGATTCGCATATATGCCAGGGAAGGCCCGCTCCGCTGTCAAAGGTGTTCTGCCCCAGCTGTTCGCCTGCATAGACGGTCACGGGGTATATGTCCGTGATGCCCGCACCGATGATAAGCAGGGCTGCTGTGAGAGATAGAATCTTTTTTACTGTTCTTTTCATATTCTTCACCGATCATAATGTCATAGTAAGCTGCAAAGAGCTTTATATGATTATACTACATAATCACGGGATTTGCAATACTTTATGTTACGGCTTGCCTGCTTCGGGACCCGTATGCTGTTTACCCACTTGTATTTGCAGATGAAATCTGTTATAATCAGTACAGCGGATCATGGACTACATACAGGCCGATGATAAGGAGGGGCATATGACAGACAAGCTCAGAGATCAGATAAGTGATTATTTTGTCGGAAAGAAAGAGATAATCGAGAATATCATGATATGTCTTTTTTCAGGCGGACATATACTTCTTGAGGGCGTGCCGGGAGTAGGCAAGACCACACTTGCGTCTGTACTTGCAAGATCGGTGGAATGTGACTTCGGCAGGATACAGTTTACCCCTGATACACTGCCGACCGATGTGATGGGTACTGAGATATTCAATATGAAGACAGGGGAGTTTGAGTATCGTGAGGGTGCAGTCATGCATCAGATAGTACTTGCGGATGAGATAAACCGCACCTCACCGAAAACACAGGCAAGCCTGCTTGAGGCAATGGCTGAGGGGCAGACCACGGTAAGCGGCGTAAAGCATATGCTGCCGCAGCCCTTTATGGTCATAGCAACACAGAACCCTGCGGAGTTTATGGGCACATATCCTCTGCCCGAGGCGCAGATAGACCGCTTTATGATGAAGCTGACGATAGATTATCCCGATGAGACCGAAGAACTCAGGATGACAAGGAATATGCTTGAAAAAAAGACTGTGGATACGGTAAAAAGCGTTATCACCGCGGATGACGTCATCAGCATACGAAAGCAGGTGGCGGATATCACCGTAAAGGATGAGGTGATAGGCTATGCAAGGAATATCGCGGATATGACGAGAAATGAAAAGCGTTTCGTACTGGGTCTGAGTCCGAGAGCGGTGCTTGATCTGGTAAAGGCATCTCAGGCAAGAGCGTTCTTAGAAGGGCGTGATTTCGTAAAGCCCGATGATATAAAGGCTGTCGCACCCTATGTGCTTGATCATAGACTTACTCTGACTTCGGAAGCAAGGATTGCAAAGGAGAACAAGGACGATATAATCAGAAAGCTTATCGTGAAAACCAAGCTTCCGCTGTGATAATACGCTGATATACAGGGGTATTTATGAAAAGAAACAGGATAATATGGTTTTGTCTGTGGGTGCTTTCCTGCGTGGGGATCAGCTTCAGGGGCGGAGCGGTGACATACGGCTTTTTTGCGGTGATGACACTTGTGCCCATAGTCAGTGTGATATATCTCTTAGCAGTGTATGCGCTTTTTCATCTGTATCAGCATCTGGATCAGAGGTTCGTGACGGTAAACGAACCTGTGGGATACCGGTTCATACTGGTGAATGAATATCCTCTGCAGTTTGTGGGCATAAGAGTAAGATTCTTTTCCTCGTTTTCGACTATCACGGACCTGAGCGACGAAACAGAGTACGAGCTGAAGCCCGGTACAAGGATAGAGAAGGAAACAAGGCTCATCTGCAGATACAGAGGCGAATACAGCATAGGCATAAAAGAGATCGAGATACAGGATTTCTTCCGCCTGTTCAGGATAAAGTACAAAAACAAGGAGTGCATCCGTGCGGTAGTGAAGCCGCAGCTGATAAAGACGGACAGACTGGGGGATATAGAGCTTTCGGATGCGGTGAAAAAGTCCGATAGGGACCGATCCGAGCCCGATATTACAAGCCGCGCCTATGTCCCCGGGGATGACAGAAGATATATTAACTGGAGCCAGTATGCAAGGACGGGCGTGCTTATGACAAGAGAGCTCACGGGCTCTGATCATAGCCAGATCGCAGTGATCACCGA
>CACZPE010000331.1 GCA_902782875.1 uncultured Ruminococcus sp.
GAAGATGATTAAGCGCTTTGAAAAAGTCGCTGAATGCAAACGGCAGTGATAACGCAAGATATGGACAGGGCTTGAGAAGCTCGTCGCTTATCAGCTCTATGCATAGATCTATGATATTATGGCTGCCCTCGCTTATTACGATCTCACTGTTTTCAGGCAGGACGAGCGGGGAGAGAGCCACGCTGCTTTTTTGCTCCTGATCGGTGAGTATGGCAGGTATTCCCTCGAGCATGGATTTTATGTGCATATTCGAGAGATATTGCTCTCTGCCCAGCTTTTCACTGATGTACAGCTCTGTGATGGCATCTCTCTGATCATTAGAAGCTGGCAGTGAATCAAGCAGTGAATTGAGAAATGCTCTGGTGGGCAGAAAATCACCCGACAATACATGCTGTATCGCTGTCCTTCCGAGACCGCTCAGCATCTCGGCAAATGCACCCGGCTTTTTCATTAAGCTTCCTCAGCAAGGGCGTACAGGCCAAGTATATAGCTTTTCTTGCCGAATCCTGCTATAACGCCCTTGCATACAGGTGATATCACCGAATGATGCCTGAATTCCTCACGGGTATGAACATTAGAGATATGTACCTCTATAACAGGTATCTTCACGGCTGCTATAGCATCTCTTATAGCATAGCTGTAATGGGTGTATGCGCCTGCATTCAGTATGATTCCGTCATATACAAGACGTGCCTCGTGCAGTGCATCTATTATAGCACCCTCTGAATTTGACTGGAAGAATGCACATTCCTCAAATCCGAGTTCTTCTGCCTTTGCTTTTATTTCGGCGCATACAGATGCATAGCTGTCGTTGCCGTATGTGCCCGGTTCTCTTTCGCCGAGCAGGTTAAGGTTGGGACCGTTTATGACAAGTACTTTCATATTTTCCTCCGTAGTACAGATCATACCGCGACGAGAAAACGCCACGTTATGAAGATTGATATACCGATAAGCAGTATTTTCAGAAATATGGCAAAAAACAGCTTTATTCTGAATGACTGCTTTTTTGTCTTGTGTCTGAATATGCTCATGGCAGCTATAGCGCCGACAGTGCCGAAAAAGGATGCTGTTATAAGTGTGCTTTCGGGGATACGCCATTTTCCGTTCACAGCAAAGTGTTTATCTGCCGCATAGAGAGCTGCCGATATGAGATTCGCCGCAATGATCACTGTAATTATAACAGGATTACTGCAGTGAGAAAAGATATATGCTGCCAGTTCAGGCAGATCATGTATGAACTGCATCATGATGATCTACACCTCCGACGCTGATATTATAACAAAATATCCGTTAAAAGTAAATAAAATTATTGCAAATTATATTTGAATGTGATATAATACAAAAAATGACAGTATATCAGACCTGATATCCCTTTTATCAAATAAACGGAGGATCAGCGATGAAAAAGCTATTATGTATATTTGTTTCTGTGGTAGTACTTCTGTCGGGCTGCTCTGCACCGTCTGCTGATGTGATTCCGCAGCCTGAGGGAAAAACCACGGTAAGCGCCGAAACATCACAGAAAATATCCGGTGATGAAACAGAACAGACCGTCACGGAATATGTCCCCGAGACAAAAACAGTCACATTCACTGCAGTAGGTGATAACCTTATACACTCATCCATATACAAACAGGCAAAACGCCGTGCTGCGGAGGCTGACCTTGAGTATGTGGATTATGACTTCAGCTATGCATACGCCGGAGTTGAAGATCTGCTTGGTACCGCAGATATATCCATAATAAACCAGGAAACGCTGATATGCAATGATATATTCCCGCCCGACAGCTATCCCACCTTCAACAGTCCCTGCGATCTGGGAAACTATATGGACAGGCTCGGATTTGACGTTTTCGGGTGTGCTAACAACCATGTTCTCGACAAAGGCGCGGAGGGCTTTGAAGCTGCGCTTGACTATTATGACCGCAGAGAAATGATAAGAGTCGGTGCATACCGCAATGAAGACGACAGAAACAATATAAGGGTAATAGAAAAGAACGGCGTGAAGACTGCATTTCTTGCGTATACAGAATATACCAACGGACTGCGTCTGCCTAAAGATACAGAGCTTTGCTACGGAAGCATAGCGGATGATGAGGATATAGAAACGGCACTTGAAGAAGTGAAGCGCGCTGA
>CACZPE010000332.1 GCA_902782875.1 uncultured Ruminococcus sp.
AGTATCCTTAAATCTGCCCATAGCCACGGCGAGATATTCCCTCGTCATGCTGTGAGCCTTTATCTGTTCGGCAAGCCCTGTATGGGCCGTATCATTCTTTGCCACAACGAGCAGACCGCTCGTGTTCTTGTCTATCCTGTGGACTATTCCCGGACGAAGCACGCCGTTTATACCCGACAGCCTTCCCTGACAGTGATACATCAGCGCATTCACAAGAGTGCCCGAGGTGTTGCCCACTGCAGGATGCACGACCATACCCTTGGGCTTGTTGACCACGAGCAGATCATCATCCTCGTATATTATGTCAAGAGGAATATTTTCGGGCTCTGCGGAGAGTATCTCCGGAGGAGGTATGACCACGACTATCTCGTCGCCCTCCTTAGGAGCAGCGCTTTTGTTCACGGCCCTGCCGTTGACCGTCACCATACCGTCCGAGATCAGCTTTGCCGCAAGAGAACGGCTTATATCCGTCTCCTCCGAAATAAGCTTGTCAAGCCTTGCCGCTCCCGCCGGTGCGGTGAGAGATATTATCCTTTCATCCATTTCCGGCCTCTTTTTCGGCGCTTCCCGACGGCTCTTTCTCAAGGAATATCATATCTATCATGAGCATGATCGCTCCGAGAACGACACATATATCCGCAAAGTTGAACACGAAATTGAAGGGGAAAAGATTTATGAAATCCGTCACCCTGCCGAAGACTATCCTGTCATAGAGATTCCCGAGCCCTCCGCCGACTATCATGGCCATAGACACGGTCTTGAAGGTGTTTCTCGCCTTTGAGCGGTAGAAATACACCACCATAGCCGCAAGTGCTATCACTGTGAACACGGAGAGCATCACAGTCTTGCCTGAAAAACTGCTGAATGCCGCTCCCGTGTTATGTGTCAGCGTAAAGTAGAGTATATCGAGATCCCCGATCTTTATTATATCCTGCCTGCCCGAAACATAGGTCTCTGCAAGCATCTTCGTCACTCTGTCGATCACTGCTGAAAGGACGATACATATCCAGAAAAGTACTGCCATCAGTTAACTGCTACCTGTTCTGCGCAGCGTCTGCAGAGTGTGGGATATACGGCATTTGAGCCGACATAATCCGAATAGCACCAGCAGCGCTCGCACTTCTGTCCGTCAGCCTTTTCGACTGTTACGGATATATCATATGTGCTGTCCTCGCTCTTTATATCACCGTTGTTGTCATTTGTGACCTCAGCCTGAGATACGATGAATACCTGTGCCAGAACATCCTTATAGCTTTCGAGCTTTGCAAAAAGCTCAGCATCGGCTGTATGGAGAGTAACCTTGGCTTCGAGAGAAGCACCGATGAACTTTTCATTTCTCTTTATCTCAAGTGCCTTTGTTACTACAGAACGCACACCGTAAAGGAAATCCCACTTCTGAACAAAGCTGTCGTCTGTGCCAACGTCGATCTTGCCGGGCATCTGATTGAAGAATATGCTCTCCTTATCGTCAGACGAGGTATGGGGAAGATATGACCATATCTCCTCTGCTGTGAACGAAAGTACGGGAGCAAGCATTCTCGATACCGCACTGAGTATCAGATACATGGCACTCTGTGCGCTTCTGCGTTCAGCGCTCTTTTCACCCATGCAGTAGAGTCTGTCCTTGATTATATCAAGATAGAAGTTGGACATCTCGGTAACGCAGAAGTTGTGTATACTGTGTACCACAACATGGAAATCGAATATGCCGTAGCCTGCGTTTACCTTGTCGATAAGAGCATTGAGACGTACCAGAGCCCATCTGTCAAGCTCCATCATATCAGCGGGAGCAACCATATCCTTTTCGGGATCAAAGCCGCTGCCGTTGCTTATATTGCCGAGTATATACCTTGCGGTATTGCGTATCTTCTTGTATGTATCAGCAAGCTGCTTGAGTATATCCTTTGATACTCTTACATCTGCATGATAATCGGAGGATGCAGCCCAGAGCCTGAGTATATCAGCGCCGTTCTGCTTTATAACATCAAGAGGATCAACGCCGTTGCCGAGAGACTTGTGCATTGCCTTGCCCTCGCCGTCAACTACCCAGCCGTGAGTACATACAGCCTTGTAGGGTGCGCCGCGGCCGATAGCCGCAGATGTGAGCAGGGATGACTGGAACCAGCCTCTGTACTGATCGGCGCCTTCAAGATAAAGATCAACGGGGAGATCAAATCCCTTTTCCTTCATTACGGCGGTATGTGTAACGCCGCTGTCGAACCATACGTCGAATATATCCTTTTCCTTTACGAATTCGGTGCAGCCACACTCGCACTTTGTGCCTGCGGGAACGAATTCGGAAGCTTCCTTTATATACCAGGAATCGGAGCCCTCTGCCCTGAACATATCGGATACAGCCCTGATAAGCTCATCGGTGACTACGGGCTTTCCGCAGTCCTTGCAGTATACCATGGGTATCGGCACGCCCCATGTTCTCTGTCTGGATATGCACCAGTCGGAACGGTCGCTTACCATGCCCCTGATCCTGTCCTCGCCCCATTCGGGTATCCACTGAACGCTCTTTATAGCTTCAAGCGCATCATCCTTGAACTGCTTCACGGAGCAGAACCACTGTTCTGTAGCTCTGAAAAGCACGGGATTCTTGCAGCGCCAGCAGTGAGGATACTGATGGACTATCTTCTCAAGTGCAAAGAGCGCACCGGAAGCGTCCAGATCCTTAGCTATAGCCTTGTTCGCATCATCTGTGGAAAGTCCTTCGTACTTTCCTGCTTCATTTGTGAGCTTGCCCTTTGCATCTACGGGAACGGTTATGCCTATCTCGGGGTATTTCTTGCACACCTCAAAGTCATCCACACCGAAGCCGGGGGCGGTATGAACGCAGCCTGTACCGCTTTCGAGAGTAACATGATCGCCCACGATAACAAGGGAATCTCTCTCCATGAACGGATGGCGTGCCTTCATATACTCAAGCTCGCTGCCCTTGAATGTAGCGAGAGTGGTATAATCCTCTATACCCTTTGCCTTCATGGCACCTGCAGCAAGCTCGGTGGCCATTACATAATTCTCGCCGCCTGCGCTTATTACGGCATACTCATACTCGGGGCCTACGCATATAGCAAGGTTGCCGGGGAGTGTCCATGTGGTGGTGGTCCATATTACGCTATAGGTGTTGGAAACGTCTATTCCCTTAGCGGCAATTAAGCCCTTATCATCAGCAACTCTGAACTTTACGTATATGGAATGACAGGGATCGTTTGCGTACTCTATCTCTGCCTCTGCAAGTGCGGTCTGGCAGTCGGGGCACCAGTATACAGGCTTGAGGCCCTTGTATATATACCCCTTCTTGTACATCTCACCGAATATCTCTACCTGTCTTGCCTCAAACTCGGGTCTGAGAGTGAGATAGGGATCGTCAAAATCGCCCCACACGCCAAGTCTCTTGAACTCTTCCATCTGGTTCTTTACCTGTGCGTGTGCATACTCATTGCATTTCTTCCTCAGCTCTACCTGGGGCACAGAGCCGTTCTCAACGCCGAGCTGCTTGAGCACCTTGAGCTCGATGGGAAGTCCGTGAGTATCCCATCCGGGAATATAGGGAGAACAGTATCCGCTCATATTCTTCTGCTTTACGATGATATCCTTGAGGACCTTGTTGAGAGCAGTACCCATATGGATATCTCCGTTTGCATACGGAGGTCCGTCATGAAGCACATACTTCGGTCTGCCGGAATTCTTTTCTATCATCTTGTAGTATACTCTTTTGCTGTCCCAGTCAGAGAGCATCACAGGCTCTTTCTTGACAAGGTTGCCCCTCATTTCAAATTTAGTTTCGGGCAGATTAAGAGTCTGATTAAAATCCTGAGCCATTGCCATTCTCCTTATGATCTGTAAAATTACTCAAAATCGCACCGCATATGCGGTGCTTTGATGTCTTGTATCATACGGTCCTTACGCTGCATACACAGATGTATACCGCGTAAAAACGTATCAGTCGTTGAGTCTGAGGTCTGCGGTATTGATGACCTTGGTAGCTTCTATATCGTCATCCTCATATACCTCTACGGTCTCGTACTCTTCCTCTTCCTCATCGTCGGTATCTGCAGGAAGAGCTGTTATGAGCTTGAGATGATCCTTATACATAGCAAGTATATTGGTCTTGAACTTCTTTACCTCGCTCTGCATCTGCTCGAGAGCCTTCTGCTCCTTCTCTATGCGCTGCGAAGTAGAGCCTACGATCTCATCAGCCTTTACGTTGGCGGCAGCGATGATCTTTTCTGCAGACTCCTGAGCCTCTGTGATAATGGCCTGCTTCTGGCGGCGTGCATCCACCATAGCATCCTTGATCGCTTCTTCATCGTCCTTGTAGCGTCTTACGGTCTGTACAAGGACCTCCATCTTTCTCTCGGTCTCCTCATGGTTCTTCTCGAACTCATCGAGCTGAGCAGCTATCTGATCGAGAAAATCATCAACTTCCTCTGTCCTGTAGCCGAGCTTGGACTGTTCAAAACTCTTCTTGCGGA
>CACZPE010000333.1 GCA_902782875.1 uncultured Ruminococcus sp.
AGTATCTCCTCTGCGCTCTCCGGCAGGGAATAATACTCCTTAAGATATGCGGCCGAGGTGGTCAGGGTCATGCTTTTGAGCGTAAGGGTAAGCTCTGGTGAATACTTTATCCCGCGGCGTGCGAGAAGCAGTTCGTCCGATTCTGTCCATATCCCCATGCTGTCTACAAGAGTACCGTCTATATCAAATATAAATCCTTTGAGTTCTCTTTTCATCGTCAGGATTCCTCCGAAAGCTCGAGCCATTCATCGGAGTAATCCGCCGAAAGCTGTTTGAGCTGCTCATATTCCGTGCATTTTTCATTCAGACGAATATAGTCACCCGCAATATCGGGATCCTTCATATCCTCTTCAAGAGAAGCCATTTTCACTTCAAGCTCATCTATCAGCTTTTCAAGCTCCTTTATCCTCGCCCTGCGCTTTGCATCGTCAGAACGCTGCTGCTTTGAGCGAAAGCTCCCTGTCTCGGCAGCCTTTTTCGGAGCGGCTGCCTTTGTCTCCTGTAAAGTAACGTTCTTGCGTGAGATATACTCGTCAAAACCACACTCGTATATATCCATGCCGTCCTTGTTTATTTCGAATATACGCCCTGCAAGCTTGTTGAGAAGATATCTGTCATGTGAAACGAATATCAGCGTGCCCGTGAAATCCGACAGCGCATCCTCAAGGACGTCGCGCGTATCGATATCAAGGTGGTTCGTGGGCTCGTCGAGTATCAGCACATTGCCTCTCTCAAGCATCATAAGCGCAAAACAGAGCTTTGCCCTCTCGCCGCCGCTGACTACTCCGACACGCTTGAAAACATTCTCGCCCGTGAGTCTTACCATACCCAGGAGTTTTCGTATCTGTTCGTCTGTCATGCCCCTGTAGCGGTCATGTATTTCGTCTATGAGCGTAAGGTCGGGATGAAGCTGGGCATTCTCCTGATCAAAGTAGGATATCTTTATATTCTTGTTCCACATTATCCTGCCCTTTGATGAGGGATATATTCCCTGTATGAGTTTGAGCAGAGTGGATTTGCCTATGCCGTTTGCTCCGACGATGCCTATCCTGTCCCCTCTGCGCACATCAAAGGAGATATTCTCCGCAAGCAGCTTGTCCCCTGCCCGAAGCTCCGTATCCTTAACGGATAGTACGTCAAGAGGCGGCTCCACATCGTATTCAAAGTTTATGCCCGCGGTCTTGTTATACATCACAGGCTTCTCTATCAGCTCCATGGAATCGAGCTTTTTCTGACGGCTCTTGGCCATATTTGATGTAGATGCCCTGACTATATTGCGGTCAACGAAATCCTTAAGCTTTGCTATCTCTGCCTGCTGCGCCTCATATTCCTTCAGGCGTCGCTCGTTGTCCTCTTTCTTGAGCTTTACATATGCGGTGTAGTTACCCTTCCATCTGCGCAGGCGTGAACGCTCTATATCGCATATGGATGTGCACAGCTTGTCAAGGAAGTATCTGTCATGAGATACTATCAGCAGTGCGCCCTTATACTCCGAAAGATAGCCCTCGAGCCACATGATGGTCTCAAAGTCGAGATGGTTTGTAGGCTCATCGAGTATCAGCAGGTCGGGATTCTCAAGGAGCAGGCGGGATATCGCAAGACGGGTTTTCTCTCCGCCGCTGAGCGTGGAGATAACCCTGTTGTAGGTATCCTCACCGAAGCCCATGCCCGTGAGGACCTTTCTTATATTCACATCGGCAAGATATCCGTCCTTAGCCTCATACTCCGCGGTCTTTGCAGCATATTCCGCAACAGCGGCGCTGTCTGAGGGGTCAGCGGCTATGCGCTTTTCAAGGCGCTTCATATCATCCCATATCTGATGGATATGGGAGAAAACGCTCTGCATCTCCTCCATAACGGTAGACGAGCGGTCAAGACCTGTATTTTGCGCAAGATATCCGATGCTTGCACCGCGTCTTACAGCAAATGCCGGGATATCAGGCTCAGGAAGGCTCTCATATTCCTCCTCGCCCGTTATTATGCGCAGAAGCGTGGATTTACCACAGCCGTTCATGCCCACAAGTCCGATCCTGTCATTGTCCTCTATAGTCAGGGACACCCTGTCAAGTATTGTAACTCCATTATATATTCTGGAAATGTTTTCCATTGAAAGTATCATTTTATCACCCTAAATAAATATACAGTTGATTATACCATATAACAAGAATAAATTCAAGTGGTTATTTTTAATAGAACTCAGGGGCCGGATACATCGAAATATACTCCCGCGGCCCGTAAATATACGGCTGCAAAAGCATCCGTTACACGCATGATCTTCAGCATGGCTGCATTTGTCCGTATGGCTATTGACAAATATCCCCTGCAGTGATATTATACATAAAACATATACATATAAATAAGGAAGGGATGACCTATGACAGAAACAGAAAGACTTATCCTCAGGCACTGGGAGGAAAGCGACGCTGCAAGCCTCTATGAATGTGCCCGTGATCCGGATGTAGGCCCCAGAACAGGATGGCCTCCGCACAAAAGCATCGACGAAAGCATGTGGGTGATTCAGAATGTGCTCAACGGCCCCGAATGCTATGCCATATGCCTTAAGGAGGACAACAAAGCCGTCGGTACGATAGAGCTCAAGCTCAGAGACAAAACAGAGCTTACTGACAGAGACGACGAATGTGAGCTCGGTTACTGGCTCGGCAAACCGCTTTGGGGAAAGGGCATCATGCCCGAGGCGGCTCACGCACTGCTTGAACGCGCATTCGGGGAACTCGGTATGAGGGCTGTATGGTGCACCTACAGCGAGGGAAACCACAATTCCATGCGTGTGCAGCAGAAGTGCGGATTCAGATATGTGCGCACCGATAAGGACGTTGATGTGCCCATGCTCGGAGAGAAGCGCACACATTATGTGAATATCATCACCGTACAGGAATGGAGAGAAATCCACCCTGTGTCATAATGACCATAGACTGCATATCTTACATCAGATCGCTTGTAATCTATACTGTTGATTGTATATTTAATAATCGTTATATCAAACAAATAAAAACAGCAAAAATTGGTCAGAAAATAATATTTTGAATATTTAATGTCCTTTAAGCATGTATATTGAAAACGAATTCCTGTTAATTTGCATATAATTTTTTCGGATATTTGTACATCACATCCAAAATCGGTTATAATCACCAATTTTTTTCGCTAAAATCAGAATTAGTTAATTCAAAAAGCAGAAAATCATATCAAAAAAGCATTTTATCATTTTTAGATGTTGACTATTTCGGGGATAGGGGTTATAATCTAATCATAGCAAGGGTGAAGGCATACAAGCCGGTATGTTATTAAGCGGCAAAGCAAGACCTGCCCGCATTCCCCTTTTTCGTACAGAAGCGATGTTGCTATTTTTTTGATAGGAGAGAAGATTTATGTATGTTAAAGATGTAATGGTTCAGAATCAGGTCGGTCTGCATGCTCGTCCAGCTACATTCTTCATCCAGAAGGCTAATGAGTTCAAGTCTTCCATCTGGATCGAGAAGGAAGAAAGAAGAGTAAATGCAAAGAGCCTTCTCGGTATCCTTTCACTCGGTATCGTCGGCGGCACTTCCATAAGGATCATAGCTGACGGCGCAGATGAGCAGGAAGCAGTAACAGGTCTTATCGAGCTCGTTGACAGCGGTTTCTCAGAGGAATCCAGATAAATCCCGGAGTCTACGTCAGGGGGAACAGAAATCTGTTCCCCCTGTTTTTATACACCACCGGATAGTTTTGTATCTTTTTATCATATTCCGATGAATATTACAAAAAAATATTGTAGTTTGGCTCAAATTTCACAATTTGTTAACACAATTATATGTGATATGTGCTAAAATTGGTTTATAGTATTTGTTCAAATAAACCGACCATATAAATCGCAGGCTTCAATCGGGACAAAAAATCAGCAGTTTTCACAATGATGTGAGAGATAACCGCGATTCCCGACCGCTTGCTATGAAAGGATGACTGTAATGTCGAACAGATTATTCCAGGGGCTTATTCATCAGATGAGAGATACTATGGACTGCATTATCGGCGTAGTCGATTCAAGCGGTACCATAATCGCATGCAGCGAGCTGACAAAGATCGGCACTGCAAATGAATTTGTCACCATGGATCTCAATGATTCCCACGACATATTCGTAAGGGACGGATACACCTACAAGCCGTTCGGCTCACATATAAAGCCTGATTATGCCGTATTCATCGAGGGCACGGACGAGACTGCCGCAAAGTATGCAGGCATCATGTCCATAACCCTTTCGAGCATAAAGCAGTACTACGATGAGAAGTACGACAGAAACAACTTCATAAAGAATGTTGTACTCGACAACGTACTCCCCGGCGATATAGTAGTAAAGGCAAGAGAGCTTCACTTCAACGCCGAGGTCAGCAGAGTGGTACTCCTGGTAAGGATACTCTCCACAAATGATGTATCCGCATTTGACGTTATACAGAATCTTTTCCCCGACAAGACCAAGGATTTCGTATTCAATATCACTGAGACCGATATCGTTCTTGTCAAGGAGATCAGACCCAACGTTGACCCGAAGGATCTCGAAAAACTGGCAAGATCCATATCCGATACACTCTCCGGTGAGTTCTACACCAGAGTCAATGTCGGCATAGGTACTCCCGTTGTGGGCGTAAAGGATCTCGCACGTTCCTTCAAGGAAGCACAGACCGCACTTGAGGTCGGAAAGGTGTTCGATACAGAAAAGACCATCGTATCCTACGACAATCTCGGTATCGCAAGACTTATCTATCACCTTCCCACAACTCTCTGCGAGACCTTCCTGCAGGAAGTATTCAAGAAGAATTCCATAGAGTCTCTCGATCACGAGACACTCTTCACTATACAGAAGTTCTTTGAGAACAGCCTGAACGTTTCCGAAACCTCCAGAAAGCTGTTCGTTCACAGAAACACTCTTGTATACAGACTTGAGAAGATCAAGAAGCTTACAGGGCTCGACCTGAGAGAATTCGACCATGCTATCGTATTCAAGATAGCCCTTATGGTAAAGAAATATCTCTCCTCCAACCCCACTAAGTTCTGATCTGACAAAATGATATGAACATACTGCAACATCGCATCTGCGCAGCTTATGCGCCTGCGATGTTGCTTTATGATAGACCACTGAGGTGAGATTTTGGTAGAGATAGATCACGTAAGCGTTTCCTACGGAGAAAAGCGCGCACTCAACGACATATCGCTCAAGATCAACGACGGTGAATTCACCTTCGTATCGGGCGATAACGGAGCAGGAAAAAGTACACTTATCAAACTGCTTATCCGTGATGTCAAGGCAGATCCCCCTCCCGAAGGCGTTGAAAGCTCCATAAAGGTAAACGGTTTTGACCTTATAGAGATGGATCAGAAGGATGTTCCCGAGCTGCGCCGTACCATAGGCTTTGTTTTCCAGGACTTCAAGCTGATCGATTCGATGAATGTATTCGACAATGTGGCGTTTGTGCTCAGAAGCATCGACGCACCGACAAGATATATAAAAAAGCGTGTTCCCCAGGTAATAGGTCTTATGGGCCTGCAGGGCAAGATAAAGCAGTTTCCCTCCCAGCTTTCGGGCGGCGAGCAGCAGAGAGTCGCTATCGCGAGAGCTCTCGTGAACAATCCCCAGCTTATCATAGCTGACGAGCCCACTGCCAGCCTTGACCAGCGTGCAAAGATAGAAACGCTCAAGCTTCTCAAAGAGATAAACGACAAGGGCACGACCGTTATGGTGATAAGCCATGAGCACGAGCTGATACAGAGATTCGGCGGCAGGCTCATAAACCTGAAATCAGGTATTATCACCCACGATCTGCGTATATGACACCTTACCCGGGAAAGACAAAGGAGAGAGATAATTTTCAATGAGACTGAGCAGCGTAGGATACTTGTTCAAACAGGGTGTGCGCAATATCTGGCATAACCGCATAATGTCTATTGCCTCTTTCTGCAT
>CACZPE010000334.1 GCA_902782875.1 uncultured Ruminococcus sp.
ATCTCATTGGAGAAGTTGGAATCGGAGCCGTAGGGCATATCGCGGAGTATCTGATATCTCACCGCATCAACGCCGTATCTCTCGCCGAGCACGAAGGGATCGACAACATTGCCCAGGGATTTGGACATCTTCGCGCCGTTGAAGGTTATCCAGCCGTGGCCGTAGAGGCGCTTCGGCACGGGTATATCGAGCATCATGAGCATAGCGGGCCATACTATCGAATGGAAGCGCACTATCTCCTTGGCGGTCATATGCATTTCTGCAGGCCAGTACTTGTCAAAGTCGTTATAGGTATCGTTCTCGTAGCCGAGTGCGCTGATATAGTTTATAAGCGCATCGAGCCATACGTATATGGTATGCTTCTCGTCAAAGGGAACGGGTATGCCCCATTTTACAGTGGTTCTTGATATGCAGAGATCCTCAAGGCCGTCCTTGACGAAGTTGTTTATCATCTCGTTGACTCTTGTCTCGGGGCGCAGATAGTCGGTATTCTTAAGCAGGTCTATTATCTTGTCGGTCATTACGGACAGCTTGAGGAAGTATGCTTCCTCCTCTGCTTCCTTTACCTCTCTGCCGCAGTCGGGACATTTGCCGTCAACGAGCTGGGTCTCGGTCCAGAAGCTCTCGCAGGGCACGCAGTACTTGCCCTTGTAGGTATCCTTGTAGATATACCCCTTGTCATAGAGCTTTCTGAATATATTCTGCACCGTCTGTATATGATAATCATCGGTAGTTCTCACATAGCGGTCATAGCTTATGCCCATAAAGCTCCAGAGGCGCTTGAAATTCTCAACGATGCCGTCAACATACTGCTTAGGGGTCATTCCCTCCGCCTCGGCCTTCTGCTGTATCTTTGCGCCGTGTTCATCGGTACCCGTGAGGAACATCACATCATAGCCCTGCATCCTCTTGAAGCGTGCGATAACATCACAGGCAACAGTGGTGTAGCAGTGGCCTATATGAGGGTTTCCCGAGGGATAGTATATAGGCGTGGTTATATAGAACTTAGGCATAACATCCTCTCCTTATTCCATAAAAAATAGATAACAGATATATTATAGCACAACCCAATACAAAAAGCAAGAACAAAAATCCGGTCGGCAGTGCCGACAGCCACTTCGCTGATTTATTCATCGGTGACGGCTGTATTTGTGGCCCGGTATCGTTCGTTTGCGTAAGGGCTCGTCAGAACCAGACCATCGCCCACGGCGATGGTGGAAGGGTTTTCCCCACAAATTGATATGATAATAACGACCTCATCAGATACATACAGATCCATCGGAAAATTAATTGCTAATTTCTCATTGCTAATTGCTAATTGTCCTATGGGGCTCTGTATTGTATTACAAGCTTTGTTTCCATATTGTAACACTAATTTAAATTATTGTCCCGTTCTGTTATTTGTATGATATAGCTATTGAAATTTCCGCGTGTATGTATTATAATAGTAAAATGTATAGATAATGAAGAAGTATGTGCTGAAAGGGTATATAAATGAAAAGAAATGACTTCAGGCGCAGTGACCGCCGTAAAGATACAAGAGATCCCGACAGGGATATGAAAAAGCCCTCTCACAGAGACGAACTCCCCGCGCAGGAGGATGACGGCCCCGCAGGCCTTATAGTCGGCAGGAACCCCGTCATGGAGGCTCTCAGATCGGGCAGGACACTGGATATTATATACGTAAACCCCGATGCGGGCGGAAGCATCAGCTCCATCACCCGTATTGCCAGGGAAAGAGGCATAGTGATAAAGAGCGTGAGCGACCAGAAGCTCTCACAGATGTGCGCAGGCGCATCACATCAGGGCATAATCGCCTCTGGTGCGTGCGCGGAGTATGTATCCGTTGAGGATATACTCGCGGTATCCGCCGCAAAGCACACCGCGCCTTTCATCATAATATGCGATGAGATAGAGGATCCCCACAATCTCGGCGCTATAATCAGGACTGCCGAGGCTGCAGGTGCGGACGGCATAATCGTGCCGAAACGCCGCAGCGCTTCACTCAACGCGACCGTCTACAAGACCTCCGCCGGCGCTGCAAGCTGGCTGCCTGTGGCAAGGGTCGCAAATATACCCCAGACTATAGATATACTCAAGCAGAACGGGATATGGATATTCGGCACGGATGCTTCGGGTGAGAGCTATACCAAAGCCGACCTCACCGGTCCCGCTGCTCTTGTGATAGGTTCGGAGGGCTTCGGCATGGGCAGGCTCGTCCGCGAAAAATGCGATTATCTTGTAAGTCTGCCCATGCTCGGAAAGATTACATCTCTCAACGCCTCCGTTGCGGCAGGCATATTCATGTATGAAGCTGTCAGACAGCGTTCATGAGAGACAGATACATCTTATCATCAGAGTTGATAAGGAGGCTATGGTTTGTCTGAAAAGAATTATTCGATAGATGATATACTCGGCGAATACAAGGCGCCGGGCGCATCGGGAGACTCGCTCGATGATATTCTCAACAGCTATCCTGCTACCAGAAGCTATGACAGTGAACTTGCCGAGATATTCGACAGGCCTGATGAAGCCCTCTCGGTCAGTGATTTCAATATATCAGCCCCCGAAAGCTACCCCTCGGTCGAGGAGATAAAGAAGAAGGCGGCAAATATCACTCTTGTCCCCGACGAGGAGCTTTCCGAGGAGGACAGGAAAAAGAAGAGCAAGCAGATAAGCTATGAGATAATGAGCGGCGACTATGAAAGAAAGAATGTCCCCGACGATCTCAAGACCTCGATAGAGCTTGAAGCGGAGCGCATCGACCGTGAAGAAAAGGCAATGGCAGCTGCGCAGGAGAAGGCTCAGGAAAAACGTGACAAGAAGCGCAAGAAGGTAAAGCCCAAGCCCGTGAAGAAAAACTACGGTCTTGACCTTCTCGGCGATATAAAGGGCGTTCACTCGTCTTTTGACGACGGTGACGACGAATTTGAAAAGAAATACGGCAATATGCCGCTCATAACCGGTGAGGAGCGCGATGAGCTCATAGGCGAGGAGCACAAGCTTCCCGAGGATCTGTTCTTTGAGCCCGAATCGGGTCACTCACTCTCCGAAAAGATGGAGCTTGACGAGTACACAGAGAAGTATTCCTCGGACAAGTCTCCCGAAAGCGAGGATATCCCGAAGCCCGCAGTACAGACAAAGGAAGAGAAAAAGCCCGCTCCCGGGCCCTTTGACAAATACTCCGACCTTGAATACGACCTTGAGAATATACTCAAGCAGTACGAGACCAAGGAAAAGAAGGTAAGCTACGATACCTCGCCCTTCAGGAACTTCTCGGGAATATTCAACAAGCTCATTTCCAAGGACGAGGACAGCGTGAACGAGCTCGGCAGCCAGAAGGTCCACCGCACACCCGAGGTAAAGCCCATATCCCGCAAGCAGATAGGCGATATCTCCCTTGATCTTTCGGACAAGGTTCTCCAGGACACCAGCTCATTCACAGTCGCGGATACCGAGGCTGACAAGCTCACCCAGCTCAAGGCCTCGCGCAGTCAGAAGGTGCGTGACTTCAGGCTCGAGGGCAGCGAGGAAGACGAGCCCGAGGAGGAGGTATACATCGAGGAGGATACAGAGCCCTCCGACGTGATAGACGATTTCCACAGCCTCAACGATGCGCCTTCCATAGCAAATCACATAGAGATGCAGAAGAACAGTCTTATCGTGCGTCTTCTCGTGCTGATAGCCTGCTTTGCGGTAACGGTATATGCCGCAGTGGCAAACGACTATTCAATGCCGGTGCTCAAGACTCTGACGCTGATAGACAAGAGACTGCATCCGGATACATTTCTGTTTATCAATACAATAATCGGTGTACTCGCGGGGATCGTCTGCTCCCAGACGATATCCTCGGGCCTTTCAAAGCTTTTTGCACTAAAGGCCGACTGCGACAGCCTCTCTGCGCTGGCACTGCTGTCAAGCGTGATCACATCGTGTGTGTCCATAGCCTACACCAATGTTATACGAGGAAGCTTTGCGTGTGTATACGTCCCTGTGGCGATAGGCTCGCTGGTATTCAACACGGTAGGCAAGCTGCTGATAATAATGCGAACACAGCGAAGCTTTGCGAATATATCAGGTGAAAGCGACCACTACGCGCTGTTCATGATGAAAGAGGACAACGAACGCGCGGTGAACTTCACAAGGGGCGCCATCACCGATCTGCCCAGCCTTGCGGGCATGAGAAAGACCGAGGTCATAACCAATTTCCTCAAGACCTCATACTCCAGCGACAGCACAGACAGCTTCTGCAAGAGGATGACACCCTTCATCGTGGGTGCAGGCGCTCTGATAGGCGTACTGGCAGGACTTATGGCCAGAGTCGAGCACGGCTCTCTCGGAGCCCTGTGCATAGGCCTTTCGGCATTCTCCGCAGTATGTGCGGCGTGTGCATGCTTCCCCATGATGCTCGTAGTCAACCTGCCGATGAACGATCTTTCCAAGAAATGCGCACAGAATCAGGGCGCAGTCATCGGCTTTGACAGTATAGACGAATTCAGCGGCACCAACAGTGTGCTGTGCGATGCGGCTCAGCTTTTCCCAGCAGGCAGCATAAAGCTGATGAACATAAAGAGCTTCTTCAACACCAGCATGGATGAAGCGATACTTCAGGCGGCGAGCCTTACACACCAGTCCGGCAGCATACTCGACAATATGTTCTATGAGATCATATGCGGCAAGACCGAGATGCTCGACCATGTAGAAAGCTATCTCTATGAGGATTCCATGGGTCTGTGCGGATGGATAAACAACAAGCGCGTGCTGCTCGGCAACAGGGATCTTATGATAAACCACAGCATAGAGGGGCTCCCCTCCGCTGTAAAGGAGCAGGAATATACCAAGAACAACAGGATAGCGGTATACCTCTCGATATCAGGCCAGCTCTCGGCGATGTTCATAATAGAGCTGGTACCCGCATATCAGATAGCGGATACTCTCAAGGCTCTTGAGAAGAAGAATGTCTCCGTTATGCTCCGCTCGGTAGATTCGATGCTGTCGGTAAACACCCTGTGCGACCTGTTCGATGTTTCCCCGTCGCTTTTCAGGCTCATACCCTTCAGATATCACAACGACTACAACGAGACCGTGGACTTCACCCAGAGTACCGATGCAACACTTGCCTGCACGGGCAGGTTCCCGGTATTTGCTCAGCTGATCCTCGGCGTG
>CACZPE010000335.1 GCA_902782875.1 uncultured Ruminococcus sp.
AAAGAACGGCAAACGCTTTTTCAGACGCGGTGAGCTTGTCAAAGGCAAGACTACTATCAACGGAAAAGAGTATGAGTTTGACAAAAAAGGATATTTAAAGCAATGATGAAAAGGGGGCTGTTATGGTGCAACAGCCCCCTTTTCATCATAAATTCACCTGTAATTCACTTAATTTTTCTCTCTTGACCATTATCAGCATTGACTTTTGTGTTCAAATGTAGTAAAATAGTAGCGTTGACAACCAACAAAAGAAACGGAGAGATTTTATGAAAAAGCATATAGCAGCCGCTGCAGCATTCTTGTGTATGCTCACAGCCTGCTCAAAGACACCCGACACGGGAAACACCATAGAGACAAGCGTCACCCCGTCGGAAAGTGCGGTAACTACAGAAACAGGCGCACCCATGCAGACAGGTCAGCCCGAATATGAAGAAAACGAGGAGCCCATATCCATATATACAGGAAAGGCAGTCGAGGACCCCGCTGATCTTGCGATACACAAATTCAACTGTGAGATCCCCGAGGGCTATCAGGTCGTAGTTGACAGCGATGAGGGCAAGCTCTACAAGAGCGAAAGAGCCTCCATCACTATAAAGGCCCAGAACTACAAGGAAGAATTCATGGAGCTGCCCAAATTTGCCGATCAGGCGTGTGCAAACGTAAAGATAGGCAATATGATGACACAGGCGGATACCGTATTCTCAGAGCCGATGGAAACGACCGTAGCGGGATTTGATGCTATCAGATACGACTATGACGTTACTGCGTATATCTATCTTTATGAGACCAACGCAGACGGCAGCCAGAAGCTGGGCGACGACGGCAACCCGATAATCACCGACCAGAAAGAAGTCTACGGCAAGTTCCACGACAGGATCTACTTCTTCTATTCCGATGAGGATGCCTTCATCGTGACGATGGAATCACCCGACAGCGAAAAGGACAATGTCACTGAAGAATTTGACAAATTCATTGAATCAATAACTATAACACCTCCGAAGGAATGATCATATGCAGCTTTATAATTCACTTTCCCATACAAAAGAAGAATTCATCCCCAATACCCCGGGCAAGGTAAGTATGTACACCTGCGGCCCTACGGTATATCACTATGCGCATATAGGCAATCTGCGCACATACATCATGGAGGATGTGCTTGAAAAGTATCTGTCCTACACAGGGCTTGACGTAAAGCGCGTAATGAACATCACCGATGTGGGCCATCTCACAAGTGACGGCGACACAGGCGATGACAAGATGCTCAAGGGCGCAAAGCGCGAGCACAAGACCGTCATGGAGATAGCAAAGTTCTATACCGATGCTTTCTTTGATGACTGCAAAGATCTCAATATCAAGCGCCCCGAAGTGGTTGAGCCTGCTACGGGCTGCATAGACGAATTCATAAAGGTAATATCCGCTCTTATAGATAAGGGCTATGCATATCCCGCAGGCGGAAATATATACTTTGACACATCAAAGCTGGATGAGTACTACAAGTTCGGCGATTTCTCAAGCGAAGACCTGGCAGTAGCGGTGCGCGATGATGTGGAGGAAGACTCCAACAAGCGCAACAAGGCGGATTTCGTACTGTGGTTCACAAAGTCCAAGTTTGAAGACCAGGAGCTCAAGTGGGAGTCTCCCTGGGGCCTGGGCTATCCCGGATGGCATATCGAGTGCTCATGCATAAGCATGAAAAATCTCGGCGAACGCCTTGATCTTCACTGCGGCGGCATAGACAATGCCTTCCCCCACCACACCAACGAAATAGCACAGTCAGAGGCATTCCTCGGTCACAAGTGGTGCAATTACTGGTTCCATGTGCATCACCTTAATGACAAGAACGGCAAGATGGCAAAATCCAAGGGCGATTTCCTCACGGTATCGCTTCTCAAGGAAAAGGGCTACGATCCGGTAGTATACAGATTCTTCTGCCTGCAGTCGCATTACAGAAAGTCGCTTGAATTCTCCTTTGAAAATCTCGACAACGCAGCAGCTGCATATCAGAAGATCGTCTCAAGGACCGCAAAGCTCCTGACAGAAGTATCGGGCAGTGCAGACGCAGACAAGGTGAAGGCTCTCACCGACGGCTTCAGGGCTGCGCTTGACAACGACCTCAACACCTCTCTCGGCATTACCGCTCTGCTCGATATATTCAAAGCGGATGCATCCGCAGCTGACAAGATCGCCGCTATAAAGAGTGTTGACGAAGTGCTCTCCCTTGATATAACCGCCCACGCCGAAGCACTCAACGAAAAGGCTAAGGCAGAACAGGCCGATATCCCCGATGAGATAGCACAGCTCCTTGAACAGCGCAAGGCTGCAAGAAAGGCGAAGGATTTCGCCCTCGCCGACAGTATAAGAGATCAGATATCCGCTATGGGCTACGCCGTAGAGGAAACAAGAGAAGGCACCAAGGTAAGAAAGCTGTAATCTAGAATAAAAAAATCCGCAGTTCATACTGCGGGTTTTTTTATGTATTGGTATCAGTTCCCTGCGCCAAAATACGAAAGTGCCAGTGCCACTGCCACGCCGATAAATATAACGAGCAGCTCTGCCCTTGCAAAGTTCTTCACGTTTCTGTTGCGTGCGCCGAGAGCAGAAAATATTACTATGATAAGTCCCAGAACCGGTATCGCAAAGAGGAACTGATATCCGAGATATCCTGCTGCTGATATAGGCTTGTACTCATCCTGAAACTTTCTGCTTTCCATTACCATTTCCATAATTATTTCCTCCTGATCTGTTTTTGCTCTTCCGAGCTTTTGTTTCCCTTTTGCTTATTTAACCGAAGGAAATTGAAAATAGTACAAGAATATTTTAAAATTCAAATCCCGTCAGGATCAGTCACTATCCGGCTTCAGATTCCCGTCATCATCAAAGAAAACTTTCCTGTAATCCCTGCTCCTGCCGCAGATGTTTGTAAGGTCCTTGTGTATCCTGCCGTCGGCGTAT
>CACZPE010000336.1 GCA_902782875.1 uncultured Ruminococcus sp.
TTCCCGGCAATCTTATCTTCATAGGGAAGCCATGCCATATATAGGATAAGCAGCTTTCCGTCCTGTTTGAGCATGTTAGCCAGCTTGGGCATCACACGCTCATGGTCAAAATACCAGAAACACTGGCAAGCTGTGATCACATCAAAGCTTTCTTGAGGGAAATCGATATCTTCTGTAGATACCGCCTGAAATTCGATATTCATTTCGGAAGCATCCGCCAGACGTTTTGCTTGTTCTATCTGCTCAGGCGAGATATCCGTACCCGTCCAGTTTGCTCCATACCGGTACATATTGCGCGGCAATACTCCGGTACCTGTTCCGAGATCAAGCACTTTCTGCCCTTCTAGACAAAGGCCTCTGTCTGCGATTCTCTGATAAAACTCATTAGGATAAATATCCCTGTATTTTGCGTATTCCTCAGAAGTTCTTCCCCAGTCAAAAGCCTTACCCGCATCAATACGACTATCTGTTATTATCATAATAATCTCCTATGATCTCCTTATGCTGCATGGTGTGTACAACGCCAAACGGTAGATGATCCTTGTTATAAATTTCACCGATACGGGAGATCACACCCGTATCTTCATCTATCTCGATATCCGCTGCGCAGATTTTCTTGTGCATAAGTGTGTAGTTCATGTCTCTCGCCTCGATTCTGGGATATCTTTCATATATTATTATATAATAATTGTTTTCCAAAAATCAATACCGAATTTGCAGATATCAGAAAAGGAGCAACCGACTAACAGCATGAGCATGAGTTGACAGTGAAATATGCACAAAACCCGGACCGGAAGATTGTCCAAAACGCGGATTGATAAATCTAACAGGATAGAGTATAATGCTTTAAAGCTTTAAACTGTTTTTTTAAAACACAATTGTAGCTGTCCTATCGGCAGGGACTGTATTACCGGTGTATAGCCATTCACGGGGAGAAAGAGAATGACACCGAGAATACCACGGATGGACCTACCGAGATGCTCACCATCAAGGAGTGTGCCGGAGCAGTACAGGGTGTGTCAGAGCACACGATAAGAAAGCTCGTGACTCAGGATAAAATCAAGCACTTCCGCGCAGGTGAAGGCAATCGGGGAAAGATACTTGTAAATAAAGCAGATCTCATGGCCTATTTTGGTGCTTGATCCATTATCAGATGCATAAAACGCACGATTATGAAGCTTCCCTTCTGTTTTAGTCATAGCTCTTACACCAAATTAAAAAAATGTAAGTATCAAAGATATTACTTGAAGAAGGACCCGGAGTGGTCTGTTGTCCTTGCCGACATGTTTTTCTTGACTATATTATCTTTATCTGCTATAATGATAAAAAGATACTTACAATAGCATAAAAGAGATGTATGACAACCTTGAAAGCATCCGAAAAGGCCGTGACATACAGGTTGCTTTCATGCATTGAGGTGATTAACAGTCATGGATGAATTTATTATGCGCTACGGCGTTTGTCTTGTGCTCTGTATCCCGGGTTTCATTCTGGTTATAGTTTCCTATCTTGCACAGCGTTCGGGCAGAAGCGGCGGCTGGTTTCTGGGTGGTCTGCTTATAGCGGCAGGATTCCTTCTCTCTCCGCACAAATGGCTGGCACTTCTGGGACTTATAGACTACGGTTACTGGGGGCTGCCCCTTGCTCTTATCACGGAGCATATTTTCGGGAAGAAATTCAAGGCCGTATATGATGAGCTGGGCATCAGTACAGGAAGGAAAGATGAGTCCAGAGAGATAATAGTTACCATACCCGAAAGGAATGAAGTTCTCGAATACCCTTTTATCACCTGCAGCCTGCATGAACTGACCATTCCGAAGCTGCTGTTTTCGGTGTATGAGGACAATGAGGGAAGGCTTTTTCTGCTGGCCGATAAGCGCACAAAAGGAAGCAGACCCGAAAGCATTGCTTTTGAAGGCAATCATATACAGACAGAAGCTTTCGGTAGCAAAAAAAGGGCAATGACAGTCATGATAGAGATCAAAGACAAGCAGGAAAGATATCAAGAACTCACATAAAAGCCCAAAAGGCCGGCCTTCTTTCATATAGACCGGAGGGGCTTGATTCGATGGAAGCTAAGTAATATTTCAAAAATGCCGTTATACAGCTATACGCCGCTGTTTGTACTGACTGTACTAACAGTGCGATTTTTCGATATAACAACATATCAAAAAATGATATTGAAGCATTTGTGTCCCTACCGATAAAA
>CACZPE010000337.1 GCA_902782875.1 uncultured Ruminococcus sp.
CTGCTGCCAGATGACCTTGAGTTCATCGCTCTGATCGGTCTCGGAATAGGATGTAGCGATAGAAACCTTGTGGTTCACACTGTCCATGTATTCCTGAGAATTGTAGAAACCAGACCAGTCTCTCCAATCCTGGAGTATGTCATAGTTGGTGTCGTGTCTTCTGCTCACCCAGTTTTCGAGATTGTAGGTCTCACCGTTGGAATCAGGGTTGGAAGCGTCTCTTGTCCATGTAGTGTTGTTTACCTGGAAGGAGCCGTCGTTGTATGTTCCGCCGCCCCATTCTGCGGGCATCATAGTGCCCTTCTTGTCTGCCTGACAGGTCTCACCGAATTCGGTAAGGCAGGTGTGTCCGTCTTCATCGTAGTACCAGCAAAGATCCTTGGGGCCATACCATGAGGTCATGCAGCCTTCGGGAGTTACCAGATAGTTGATTATTGCCATAACGAGCTCGGGATATTCGGTGTTGGAACCGATAGTCCAGAGACGGTTGCCGCCCATAACGTTCATGCCGTAGCAAAGGGGAGTTGCTTCGGAAGGAACTACGGGATACATGCCCTTACCTTCGTTGAGATGCTCTTCGGTGTTGTAGAGTGCGGAGCCGGCATAGTCAAAGATGGAGAAGAATACGCCGCCTGCTGCAACCTTTTCACTCATCTCATTGTATGTCTGTGTCATCGAGTTGGGGTCGATGAGGCCTGCACGGTAGAGCTTGTTGAAGAACTTGAGGATAGTGAGATAGGGGCCGCCTTCCTCTGTGCAGTCATGGTACTTGCCGTTCTCTACATCATAGAGACCGAAGCCCATTTCATCCATGCCGTACCAGCAGGTGCCGAATGCCTTAACATACATCACCATGTTTCCGTCCCAGTCGGGCAACAGAGACATAGCGTAGGATTCCTTGCCGTTGGCATCGGTAGGCTGCAGTTCCTTCATCTTGACGAATACATCATAGAGATCGTCGAGGGATGCCATCTTGGGATAATCGAGCTGCTTGTAAAGATCCCAGCGCATATCCATCGTGTAGAAGAATGCCTCATGTTCTTCCGGCGATGTTGCAACGTTGTGACCGAAACCGTATATCACATCGCCTGCACCGAAGGAATTGTTGAAGCTGCGGTTCTTCTTGAGCGCATAGGGCATGTTGTCCCTTACATATGCGCCGTATTCATTGATAATGTCGTCTTCTTCCCAGTTGAACAGCCTGCCTTCCTTAGCTGCACGCTGATAGTTGGAGCCGTCGGAGCCGAATACTACAAGGTCACCGAGGTTTCCGGCTTCCATACGGGTGTCGAATGCACCGTCGGTAGCGGGGATAATAGTTACTTCGCAGTTGAACTTGTCCTTGAGTATCTGTGCAAACCAGCCTGTTGCCTTGCCGTTGTAGTTTGCAAGCTCGGAGAATGCGGTGAGCTGGATAAGATCGTCTGTACCGTACAGATCCTTCCAGTACTGTGCATCAATGGCATCTTCGGGAGTAGCCTGAGCCTCCTGAGCACTTGTCTCAACTATGAGCGGTTCGGTGACAGCCGCAGTAGTAGCTGCAGGAGCGGCAGCCGAAGTGACAGCCGGTACTTCTGGTGTCTGTGCACCACAGCCTGCAAGCAGAGTGGTACACATAGATACAGCAAGAAGTCCTGCTGTAGTTCTGTTCTTTTTCATGATTTTCCTCCTTTGTCTGTATAGACCGTATCAACCCTTGACAGCACCAAGCATGAGACCCTTTTCGAAGTATCTCTGCATGAAGGGGTATACACACAATATGGGTATGATAGTCACCATAGATATTGTGTACTGTATGATCTTGGTGTTGAGCGAATTTGCTATTGCGGAAACATCTCCGGAGCTTGCAAGAGCGCCTATATTACTGCTCTGATTAAGATAGATATAGAGCCTGTGCTGGAGAGTATAGAGTTCGGGAGAGTTAGCGTTGAGTATAAGTGAATCCTGGAAAGAGTTCCATTGTCCGACCGCACCGAATATCGCTATCGTCGCAAGTATCGGCTTAGACAGCGGCCATATGATAGTGGTGTATATCTTCCAGTAGGAAGCACCGTCAAGGAATGCGCTCTCTTCTATCTCGGCAGGTATCGATTCTATATAGGTCTTTACCAGTATGATATTGTAGGGAGCAACTATGCCGGGGATGATGTATGCTGCAAAGGAATCTGTAAGTCCGAGCATCGTCATGTTGAGATACCAGGGGATAAGACCTGCATTGAAGTACATGGTTATGACGAGCATCCTGTACCACAGCTGCCTGTGCCACATTTCCTTCTTGGTCACGAGATAGCCTGCAAGACTTGATACGACTACCATCAGGGCAGTGCCTATCACGGTACGGAGCACCGTTACGACTACGGATTTCCACAGGTCATCGACCTTGCCCATATTGATGTAATTGACGATCGTTATTCCCTTGGGCAGCATGGTTATCTGTCCGCTGGTAACGAAGGTCGGGTCTGATATGGTGTTGATGAATATGTAGTAGAAGGGGAATATACAGCTTATCGTGAATATGCCGAAGAACAGATAGTTTATCACGTTGAATACATAGTCGCCGATACCGAGCTTCTCTACCATTCCGGATGTGCCTGTCATTACTTTCTTTTCTGAAGTTTCAGCCATACAGACACCTCCTTATACTATGCTCTCGCCGCGTACTGCCTTGGAGAATGCATTTGCACCGAACAGCAGCACTACACTGACGAATGATTTGACCATGCCTATTACCGTAGACAGCGGGATAAGTCCCGAACCGATACCGCGGTTATAGACGTAAAGGTCGAGCACCTGCATGGTCTCCTTGTTCTGAGGATTGGAGAATACGAGGTACTGTTCCATACCGTTTGAAAGTATGTTTGCTACGCTCATCAGAAGGAGCACGAAGAATGTGGGCATAAGCTCCGGTACGGTGATATGCCACATCTTTGCAAATCTTCCCGCACCGTCAACGGTCGCTGCCTCATACAGTCCCTGATCGATGCCGGAAATGGATGCAACATAGATGATAGCGCTCCATCCTACGCCCTTCCACATTCCCCATGCAAGCATCTTGAGCCACGAATGTTCGGCGCTCATAAGATACGGAGTGGAATGTGCTACTCCTGTAACGGATGTGAGCATAGTGTTCACAAAACCGTCGGTGGAGAAAAGTGCAAGTGCTATCGCATAGACCAGTACCCAGGAAATAAAGTTGGGTATAGTCGTGAAAGTCTGCACGAATCTTCTGAATGGGCCGTTCTTTATCTCGGAGAGGAATATCGCAAATGCCATAGGCACCCAGCTTGTGAGGATGCCAAGACCGGACATACCGAGCGTATTCTTGAGAACAGTTACGATATCACGTCTTGTCTGGGGAGTAGTTACGATGGATCTGAAATATTTGAATCCCACGAACTTATCCGGTGTGAGAGCCTCTCCCGACTTGTAGTCGTAGAAAGCATATCTCCATCCATAGAGGGGCAGATAGCTGAATACGAATGCAAGAGCGATTATGGGGAGCATCATCAGGAAAAGGTGGTATTTCGGCTCCATCTCGAAATGCTCTTCGGATTTAACCTTGCGAAGAAGGAGAAATACAGCCAGAGTGCATATCAGCATTACTATCGCAAGTGCAAGGTATACATAGTTTATGTTCTGGAACATGGGCTGTACTTTGTCAAGTCTTCCCGATGCTATAGCGGTATTAGCTACGGAGTCGTATATGCCGTGCATCCAGAAGTAGCATATCGTCTCAGTCAGACCGCCTGATGCAGAGATTATGAGCCCGAGCTTCTTCATCTTGACGTTTCCGAGCGA
>CACZPE010000338.1 GCA_902782875.1 uncultured Ruminococcus sp.
AAGTTAACTATGACAGATGCAGCGGATGCAGAGAATGTATCAATGTATGCCCTTCCCCACTGGCAAATGTTGTCAGGACAGTAATGGACGGACGCAGAGTGATAGACATAGATCAGACAAAATGCATAGCCTGCGGTGAATGTGTACGTCACTGCACACACGGCAGCCGTGATTACAACGATGATACCGAAAGATTCTTCAAGGATCTCGGCAACAGAAAAATGGTCATCGTCGCACATCCTGCCATCAAGGCAGCGTTCGGCGACAAGTGGCAGGCTGTACTCAAATGGTTCAAGCAGAACGGCTCTGACGGCATCTATGACGGTGCGCTCGGAGCAGATATATGCACATGGAATTACTGCAAATCCATAGATTCAGGCGCTGTGAGAAAGGTAATATCCCAGCACTGCCCTGCGATAGTAAGATATATGGAGATATACCATCCCGACAGACTTGAGGACCTTGCACCTCTTGCAACTCCCAATTCCTGTGAGGCGGTATATATCCGCGACTATATAAAGAAAAACTATGTTGTAGCTGTACTCTCCCCATGTCCTGCCATGAAGCTCGAATTCAAGGAGACAGAGCACGTAGAGTACAATGTCACCTTCAAACGTATGAAGGAACACTTCAGAAAGAACAGGATAAGCTTCTCCAATGTAGCCGAGAGCGGCATGCTCTATGATTTTGACGATCAGGCTCAGGGCGCAATGGGCAGTATCTATTCAGAGCCGGGCGGCCTGAAATACAATCTGACGATAAACGATCAGCAGCTTGTGGCTGTAAGCTCGGACGGTCCTGCAGATGTATACAGGGATGTGGATGAGTTTGTCGATACCGCGCCCGATAAACGGCCCGACATTCTCGAAGCTCTTGCCTGTGACGGCGGATGCGGCTTCGGTATAGGAGCATACGATCCCGATGATATATCCCCTCTTGAGATAAAGAACATACACCGTCGGATACAGGTCGAAGCAAAGGGCAGGAGAAAGGTCGGACTCAACGGTCTTGACAAGCAGTTCAGGGTATTTGAGGACAGGATCAATCCCAAGAGTCTCAGAAGAGCATATCCCGATCCCGATAGAAAGCCTTCCAAGGAAGATATAGAAGCGGTGACCTCTGAGGTGGATGCATTCCTCAGGGAAAAGGAAAATACCGCTGTGGCAGAGCCTGCTGTACCCGAGCCCGCTCCTGCTGCGGCAGCCGCTCCCGAGCCTGTTGTACCCGAAAAGGATCTGTCGGAATTCTCTGAAGCCGCCGCTAAAGTAAAGACCATATCAGACGAACTTGTTGAAGAGCTTGCTGCTGTAAGATCAAAGATAGGCGCACTTGAGGAATCGGGAAAGCAGTCACTTTCCATAACCTCCATAATGGAGAATATACTGACAAGAGTGACAGAGTTCTGTCAGCAGAACGACAGTATCGACGCACAGAGTCTGCCTCAGCTCGTATCTATACTTGACAAGCTTTGTGCGGCAGTCGCATCTCTCAACACCAACTTCAGCGAGAGCGGTACAGGCGCTCAGGCACTCAGAGCAGCTATCGAAAAGGTATCTGCCACTGCAGATGAGCTCTCTGCCGCTGCAGGAGAGGCTGTTAGCAAAACAACATGATCAGCGGAGGCATTCATGAATGACAATAATACAGTAAAGCAGCAGTACTCCTCATCGGGCAATCTAGACACAAGGATATCGGTACATGCAAAATACTCGACAAATAAGACAGGATTTGCAAACTGGATATTCTCCAATTACAGCATCAGTAAGGATGCAAGAGTGCTTGAGCTGGGATGCGGAAACGGCAGTATGTGGAAAGGGCATGATGATACTATATCTTTATGCTCACAGCTGGTACTGTCGGATTTTTCCGAAGGCATGCTCGATGCTGCACGGCAGAATACAGGCTTATCCGAAAATATAGAATACAGGATCATAGACATTCAGGATATCCCGTATGAAGACAACTCCTTTGATGTCGTGATCGCAAATATGATGCTTTATCACGTTCCCGACCTTCAGAAAGGTCTCAGAGAGGTACGCAGGGTGCTGAAGCCGGGCGGTAGGTTTTACTGCGCAACGTTTGGCGAGAACGGGATCATGGAGTATATTTACGGCCTGTTTGAGGATCATGGGGTAAAGGCATCTCCGAATCATGCGTTCACTCTGCAAAACGGATCGGAAATACTGTCGCGGGTGTTTGATGAAGTGAAGCGCTATGACTATAAAGATGCTCTGGAAGTAACGAAACTCG
>CACZPE010000339.1 GCA_902782875.1 uncultured Ruminococcus sp.
CGAGCTCTGCCCTGCCGAAGCCGTCTCTTGCCTCGTTTATCTTAGCGGTGAAATGACGTCTGAATACCGCATCGTAGGTGCCGCTGGCAAGTGCCTTTTCAAGCGAATCGGCCTTGGCGTTGTCGGGTATCTCCTTAAAGAGACCGGTGAGTTCCTTCAGCTGCAGTGAAAGTGCTGCAGACTCGACCTTCTTGATATAGGGAGCCGCAAGGGTCTCATCCTTCTCGGAGAGCTTCTTCTTAAGCTCATCGAGCTCTGCCTTGTTCTTGTTCTGTAAGCCGAAGCACAGCTTTTCAAGCTCATTCTTGTCGGCATCGACCATCGCAAGCTTTACCTTGATGAGATACTTTGAAGCTGTCTTTCTGTCAAGCTTCATATCATAGATATACTTGCGCAGCTTTATAAGCTCATCCTTACTCAGAGCAGAGAGGTCATCACATTCCTCGATCAGCTTCTTTTCATTTTCCTGAGCCTTGTTCATATCCTCGATGCTGTCGAATACCGTACCGTTGTATGTGCGCTCGGACTTCTCTGCATCGTCTATATACTTCTTTATCTCATCGGCAGCGGCAAATTCCTTGATCTTGTATTTTTCCGCAGCCTTATTGATCTCTTCGAGTATAACCTTTGCCTTTGCGGGAGCACAGGTTATCTTACCGTCAGCGTCCTTTGCATCAGCAGGCACGTAGCTGCCGAGATAATCCGACAGTGCCTTTGCGGGAAGAGGCTCTGCGCCCCAGTACTCGCTGATATTCTCCACATTCTCCGCATCTGCGGGAGAAAGTGCCCTTGCAAGGTTGAATACCGCAGGAGTAGCGGGCCTTACGGAAAGCAGAGGGAGTATATCCTTCTTGAGCGTCTCATTATCGGCAGAGGATGCCTCGAGCGCTCTGAGTGACTCCATGAACTTTTCCTTTTCGGGCTCACAGTATTTAAAGCCGTATGTATTCTTTTCGGATACGTTCTTTATGAACTGCTTCTTGAGCTCGGGCAGCTCCTTTATACCATCATAGGACTTGTAGTCATGAGCAATGCCGCATTTCTCGGCAGCTATTGCCAGAGCGGCAACTTCAAATTCCCTGAGATCAAGATCATATCCTGCAGCCTTTATGGACTCGGCATTCTCGGAAACGGGGCCGAGCATATCATCGATAAGGCGCAGGCTCTTAGTAACGGCGATGCATCTGGATTCATTCTTGTCCATCTTAACTGTATTGCCGTATATCTCGAATTCAGTCTCGCCGATGACTTCCAGATGATCAAAATCAGAAAGCGAATTGCTGAGATACTTGTTGAGCATCTCATCTATCTCTTTCTTGTTCATAACCTTCGGGGACGCAAGTGTACCCTTGCTGTAAAGGAACGGGCATTTTACCTTCTTGAAGGGAAGCACCACATTGGTAAGAGGAGTAACGGGCGCATAGGGCTTGCCCTTCTTTTTCATATCCTCTACACTCACGATGACGGTATCATGCTTTCCGTCAACCATCCAGTCGGCTGCCTTGAAAGCATCGCCGTACAGCAGATCGGTTATATAGATGAAATTGTTTGCAGCGGAGATCTCTCTCGCCTTATTTATCTCAAAGGGAACGTACCTCTCTCCATCCTCGCTCATAAGGAGCATATCGCGCATACGGCATATATCCAGACCGTTGCTCTTAGCCTCCTCCTGTGTGCAGGGAACGTATATGAGGTTGTCGATCAGAGGGTGACAGAACAGACCGCCTTCCTTGAAGTATGTCTCAGTAAAAGTATCCTTGAAGTCATTGCAGCCCTGTTCAAACTTTTCATAATCGGTGTAACTTTCCACTTTCGATTCCTCCCAACGAGCCGTAATCATGCGGCCGTTTTACCGCTATAAATAAAATCAGTGATAAAACCTCCACAATTACAATAATTATACCAAAGAACCGCACTTATGTCAACGAATTTTTAGACTATTATACACAAAAAAATAATGTCACAGTTTTGTTGATTATGCATAAATGTTCATAAAATACTTTTTTATGAAACAACAAAAAACGCCTGTAAACAGTACATGCTTACAGGCATTCTGAGTCTATTTATATCACTTCTCAGCCATAAGCTTGCAGAGCTTGTCAGCAAAGCCTACCGGATCTTCTATCGGCATACCTTCGATAAGCAGCGCCTGATCGTAAAGCAGTGAGGTATAGTTTTTGAACTTCTCCTTGTCGCTGTCATACAGGCCCTTCATTATGCCGAATATCTCGTGATTGGGATTGAGCTCGAGCACCTTTTCGGATGTGACTCTTTCGTTCTGAGGATTCTGGTTGAGTATCCTCTCCATTTCAAGGGATATCTGACCTGCGCTTGATATGCATACAGGATGGGTCTTGAGCTTGTCGGATATCTTTGCTTCCTTGATCTTGTCACCGAGGGCCTCTTTCATAAGGGCGAGCATATCCTTGTTGTCCTCTGCGAGCTTCTTTGTCTCTTCCTTCTCAGCCTCGCTGTCTATGCCGAGATCGCCCTCCGAAACGCTCCGGAATTCCTTGCCGCCGTGGCGCATGAGCACCTTGACCGCAAATTCATCCACATTGTCGGTAAGATAGAGTATCTCATATCCCTTGTCGCGCAGCAGCTCTGTCTGCGGCAGAGCCTCGATCTTCTCAACGCTCTCGCCTGCGCAGTAGTAGATATACTTCTGATCCTCCTTCATCCTTGATACATATTCATCAAGGGTGACAAGCTTCTTTTCAGCGGAGGATACAAACATGATAAGATCCTCCACGGCATCCTTGTCTCTGCCGTAGTTGTCGTACACACCGAATTTTATCTGTATACCGAATGCCTTCCAGAATTTCTCATAGTCTTCCCTGTGATTCTTGAGAAGCTTTGAGAGCTCATTCTTTATCGACTTCTCCACTGATTTTGCGATGAGCTTGAGCTGATGGTCATGCTGGAGCATCTCACGGGAGATATTGAGGGAGAGATCCGCGGAATCGACAAGGCCCTTTACGAATGAGAAATAGTCTGGCAGCAGGTCTGCGCACTTGTCCATGATCAGCACGCCGCTCGAATAGAGCTGCAGTCCCTTTTCATAGTCCTTGGAATAGAAGTTGAAGGGAGCGTGGTCGGGTATGAAAAGCAGCGCATCATATGTAGTGGAGCCCTCAACCTTGGAATGGATATACTTCAGCGGATCGTTATAGTCGTAGTACTTGTCCTTGTAGAACTGATTGTAGTCCTCGGCCTTGAGCTCGTTCTTGTTCTTTCTCCACAGAGGCACCATGCTGTTGAGCGTCTCATTCTCGGTATAGGTCTCATAAGCCTCATCGGAATAGTCGTCTTCGGCTGCGCCGTCCTTTCTGCGGGTCTTTTCAACATCCATCCTGATGGGGAAGCGGATATAGTCGGAGTATTTCTTTACAAGCTCCTTGAGCCTGTAAGAATCGAGGAATTCGGAATACTTCTCATTCTCGGTATCATCCTTCATTGTGAGTATGATCTCGGTACCCACAGTATCCTTCTCGCATTCCTCCACGGTGTATCCGTCAGCGCCCGAGGATCTCCATACATTGGCCTTGTCAGAGCCGAATGCCTTTGAGCGCACCTCAACGGTCTTTGCTACCATGAATGCAGAGTAGAAGCCGACGCCGAACTGACCGATTATGTCAGTAGCTTTTGC
>CACZPE010000340.1 GCA_902782875.1 uncultured Ruminococcus sp.
CTCGGCGTTGTCAAGGATAGTGACACCGTTATATATGCGGGAGATATTCTTCATTGTTAGTATCATTGTATCACCGGTAAATAAAATTTAAGTCTTATGTATTATACCACTATATACCCGAAAATGCAAGTGCGGAGTTTTTTACGATTTTTTTGACAGGAAAATGAAGATGTCACAAATGTGCTGGACAAATAATTATGAATAATACAAGCTATATGAATTGAACTTATAATTAACAAAATCCTGTTATATTGCATATATATGAACGCCGTGTTTTGTACATCATGGTCAAAATCGGTTAATTTATACAAATAAAAAAGCGTAAAATCATGTGGCTTAATTCAAAAAGCAGAAAATGATTTCAAATTGGAATCTTTTTATTTTTGGGTGTTGACTAATGTAATCCAAAGGGTTATAATTTAATCATAGCAAGGGTGCTGACATGTCCGGCTGATATGTCCGGAATATGTTTGGTGCGGAGATCACGACCATCCGCTGCCCCTTTTTCGTACTGAAACGATGTTGCTACTTTCATGATAGGAGAGAAGATCAAATGTATGTTAAAGATGTAATGGTCCAGAATCAGGTTGGCCTCCATGCCCGCCCCGCTACTTTCTTCATCCAGAAGGCTAACGAGTTCAAGTCTTCCATCTGGATAGAGAAGGAAGAAAGAAGAGTTAACGCCAAGAGCCTTCGTGGTATACTTTCACGCGGTATTGTCGGCGGCACTTCCATCAGGATAATCGCTGACGGTCCTGATGAGCAGGATGCTGTGAACGGTCTTAATGATCTCGTTGAGAGCGGATTTGCCGAGGAATCCAGATAATCAGCGGATTTTATGTCAGGGACAGCAGGGTTTCACCTTGCTGTCCCTTTTAATATCCGCACAGCTTAGTAATTTTTACTCAAAAAACGATAATGTTCACAATTGTGTAACATATTTATTTGTCATATGTGCTATAATAGATTTGTATTTATTGTATAAAATAAACCTAAGAGCAAATTTCTTCTATGTGTAAGTGCTTAAAAATCGGCAGAATACCCATAAGGGGTCTACAATATGCCACGAAAGGATGACTTGAATGTCTAACAGATTGTTTCAGGGGCTTATCCACCAGATGCGGGATGCAATGGACTGCATCGTCGGCGTTGTTGATTCGAGCGGAACTATCATAGCATGCAGCGAGCTTTCCAGGATAGGCACCGCAAATGAATATGTCACTATGGATCTGAGCGATTCTCATGATGTATTCGTGCGCGACGGATATACCTATAAGCCCTTCGGCTCACATATCAAGCCGGATTATGCGGTTTTTGTAGAGGGTGTCGATGAGACTGCGGCTAAGTATGCAGGCATCATGGCTATCACGCTTTCGAGCATAAAGCAGTATTATGATGAGAAGTACGACAGGAACAACTTCATAAAGAATGTCGTTCTTGACAATGTGCTTCCCGGCGATATCGTCGTTAAGGCGAGAGAGCTCCATTTCAATGCGGATGTCACAAGGGTAGTGCTCCTTGTTCGCATACTCTCCACTAATGACGTGTCCGCGTATGATGTTATACAGAACCTGTTCCCCGACAAGACCAAGGACTTTGTGTTCAATATCACCGAGACAGACATCGTGCTTGTCAAGGAGATCCGTCCCAATATGGATCCCAAGGATCTCGAGAAGCTGGCACGCTCCATCTGCGATACCCTTTCGGGCGAGTTCTATACAAGAGTCAATGTCGGCATAGGTACGCCTGTTGTCGGCGTTAAGGAGCTTGCGCGTTCCTTCAAGGAGGCACAGACCGCTCTTGAGGTCGGCAAGGTATTCGATACCGAGAAGACTATCGTATCCTATGACAACCTCGGCATCGCAAGGCTTATATATCATCTTCCCACCACTCTCTGCGAGACATTCCTGCAGGAAGTGTTCAAGAAGAATTCCATCGAGTCTCTCGATCACGAGACGCTCTTTACCATACAGAAGTTCTTTGAGAACAGCCTGAATGTATCCGAGACTTCAAGAAAGCTGTTCGTACACAGAAATACCCTTGTATACAGACTTGAGAAGATAAAGAAGCTCACGGGTCTCGATCTGAGGGAATTTGACCATGCTATCGTATTCAAGATAGCTCTCATGGTAAAGAAGTATCTTTCTTCCAATCCCACTAAATTCTGATCCTGTCAAGAGGTGACATTTTGGTAGAACTCAGTCATGTCAGCGTTTCCTATGGGGAGAAGCACGCACTCAATGACATCTCGCTGAAGGTGAATGACGGTGAATTCACATTCATTTCCGGTGATAACGGTGCGGGCAAATCCACGCTGATAAAGCTTCTTATAGGTGATGTCAAGGCGGACGTGGTAGACGGCGTAGAAACAGTTGTCAAGGTCAACGGCTATGACCTTACCACCATAAGCCAGAAGAGCATACCCGAGCTCAGACGCACCATCGGATTCATATTCCAGGATTTCAAGCTGATAGATTCGATGAATGTGTTTGATAATGTGGCGTTTGTGCTCAGAAGCATAGATGCATCCACAAGCTATATAAAGAAACGTGTCCCTCAGGTAATAGGTCTGATGGGTCTGCAGAGCAAGATAAAGCAGTATCCGTCGGAGCTGTCGGGCGGTGAGCAGCAGAGAGTTGCCATAGCAAGGGCGCTCGTTACCAATCCGCAGCTGATAATAGCGGACGAGCCCACTGCCAGCCTTGACCAGCGCGCAAAGATAGAGACCATAAGGCTGCTCAAGGAGATAAACGACAAGGGCACGACAGTGATGGTCATAAGCCATGAGCATGAGCTCATACAGCGCTTCGGCGGCAGACTTGTAAATCTTCGCCTGGGCGTCATCACACACGATATACATATATGATCTGCTGCCTGCATAGATAGATAACGCAGTGCGGCACTGTGTTCAAAAGGAGATAACGGTCCATATATGAGACTTAGCAGCGTAGGCTATCTGTTCAAACAGGGCGTGCGGAATATATGGCATAACCGCATAATGTCGGTCGCCTCGTTCTGCATACTTACTGTATCGCTTCTTCTTATCGGCTTTACCGTGCTGTTTTCCGCCAATATCAATATGGTGCTGAGCAGTGTAGAGGATAAGAATGAGGTAATAATCTACATTACAGACGGTACATCGAATGAAGATATCGCTGTTCTTGGTGAACAGCTGAGAGAAACTGCCAACATATCAGAGGTGAACTTCTACTCCAAGGAGCAGGCGTTTGCGGATATAAAGAAAAATATGACCGATGCGGAGGAGATATTCAAGTATCTCGGTGAAGAGAGCCCTCTGCCGGATGCATACCGCATAAGGATAACCGATATCGACAACATGAGCTCCACGCTCATGGCCATCAACGGCTATAAGAATATAGAAAAGGTCAAGGCACCCTACGATTTCGTTAATGTGCTGACAGGCCTCAATTCTATAATCACGCTGGTATCCGTAATCATCCTTGCGGCTCTGATCGTTGTCAGCTTCGTTATTATTTCAAATACTACGAGAGCAAGCGTTGATATACGCAAGAGAGAGATAACTATAATGAGGTTTGTCGGTGCGACAAAGACCTTCATCAAGATACCTTTCTTCATAGAGGGTCTTGTGATGGGCGTCATCGCAGGCTGTGCGGCATACCTTCTGACATGGCTCGGTTATGACAGCCTTGTATCCCTGCTTTCATCCGAAACCACGCTCTTTGCGGCGATGGGAGTTACAGGATTCATACCTTTTGCAAGGCTTTCGCTCTATGCCTTCTTTGGCTATGTGCTGGTAGGAGCGGTGATCAGCTCTGTCGGAACGGTGTTCAGTACGAGAAAGTATGTGAAGGTCTGAAACTGCAATTGGCAGATATCAAAAGAAAGGAACTGCTTTTGCAAATGGACAGAGATATACACAGATCACGGCTGAAGAAGTTGGCTGCCCTTGCAATGTCCGGAGTCATGCTTTTGATGACGGGTACTTTCAATGGTGTCGGGGCAGATCTTGCTGATGATATTGCCGATCTTGAAAATAAACAGCAGCAGCTTTCATCTGAAAGACAGGAGCTTGAAAGGCAGCTTGCCGAATATGAGCAGGGCGCTAAGGAAAGCGCTGAGTATCTCAAGCTCTACGACAAGAAAATGAAGAAGCAGGAGGCTGAGATCCTTAATCTTAAGGAGCAGATATCCATACTTGATACAAGGATCGCTGAGACCAGAACGCTCATTGAGGGCAAGACAAAGGAAATAGACGAGGAGATCGTCGAATTCAAGGAGCGTCTGCGTGTTATGTATATGGACGGTACAGACAGTATCGCATCCATAATCGTAGGTTCTGCTGATTTCTACGACATACTCATGCGCACAGAGCTCATGGAAAGAGTTTCAAGGCATGACAAGGAAATGATAGATGATCTCAACATCAAGATAGCCGAACTCAACCGTGAGAAGGCTGAGCTTGAGGTCACGATGACTTCCCTTGAGAAGAAAAGGGGAGAGGCTGAGACTGTTCTTGATGACCTCCGCGAGACATATAACGAGCATGCAGAGATGAAGGAATACTACGAGCAGCAGGCTGAGATGAGCAGGACTCGCACAGAGGAAATGCGTCAGCAGGAAGCCGAAGTAGAGGATGAGCTCGTTATCTTCATCAGACAGCAGCAGGAGGAAAACGAGCGCAGACGTCAGGAAGAAGAAAAGCAGAGACAGGAAGAGGAGCGCAAGCGCAAGGAAGAAGAGGAAAGACAGCTCAAGGAAGAGGAAGAGCGCAAGCGTAAGGAAG
>CACZPE010000341.1 GCA_902782875.1 uncultured Ruminococcus sp.
AAAACACTGCCATTACCAAGGAAAGGCTTCTTTCAGAGGTCTGGGGAGCATTTTCCGAAGTTGAGCCATCAACACTTACTGTACATATCAGATGGCTTCGTGAAAAGCTGGAGGATGATCCTGCTTCACCTGAATATATTAAAACGGTATGGAGACTGGGATATATGCTGGAGGATAATAAATGAAAAAACTGATAGCATCGGCTCTGGCTGCCGCAGTACTTCTTATTGTGATAACCGCTGCAGCATGGATAAATGAGGGCAGAAAAGATGAATACAGCGGGAATATGGCGGTATCACTAAATGAGATACAAAAGCTCTGTGAACAGGGAGATACAGAAGGTGCGGCACAAGCAGCATCGGTACTAAGAGAACAGACGCGTATACATGATCAGGAAAGGGATTGTACTGTGCCTGTGATGTGCTGTATATGTCTGGTGTTCCTTTCAGGAGTATGTCTTTATACGGCCAAAGTTATCATTATGCCTTTTGAGAAGCTGTCTGATTTTGCACAGAAAGTCGCATTAGGTGATTTTTCGGTACCGCTGGTATATGATCGTACAAATCTTTTCGGTAAGTTCACATGGGCATTTGACTGTATGAGAAATGAGATCGGAAAAGCCCGTGCCTGTGAACGCGAAGCCATAGAGAACAACAAAACCGTAATAGCATCTCTTTCACATGATATCAAAACTCCTGTTGCATCTGTAAAGGCTTATGCCGAAGCACTTGAAATGGGTATAGGAACATCAGCGGAAAAACAGCAGGAATACATAGACGTTATCATAAAAAAATGTGATGAGATATCCAAGATAACCGATGATATCTTTACTCATTCCCTGACAGAACTTGGCAGGCTTAAAATGTCTCCGGAAAGATTTGAGATAACAGCTTTTCTAAAGAAAACAGTTGAAGGACTTTCTGCAGACGGAAGGGTACATTTTGACGGGGGAACAGTTCCGCTGTATGTATATGCAGACAGAAGCAGGATAGCTCAGGTCGCTGAAAATCTTATCAATAATGCAAGAAAATATGCCGGTACTGATATGTATATTTCTGTTGTCAGATACGAAAACACTGTACAGCTTCATTTCAGAGACGAAGGAAAAGGAATCCCGGATGAGGATATGCCTTTTGTTACTTCGAAGTTTTACAGGGGAAAAAACTGCGGTGATGAAAACGGTACAGGGCTCGGACTGTATATTGTAAAATATATTGTCTCTCAGTCAGACGGCAAACTGGAGCTTGTAAATCTTCCTGACGGATTTGAAGCGGTCGTATCCCTGCCGCTGGACTTGTCTTAAGGATTCCTTAATAGTTAATATGTTAGAATGTGTGCAATACATATGAAAGGGGATATGATATGAAGAATACAATTATTTCCGCAAAAGGGCTTTGCAAGAGTTTTGCCCATAACGGCGGACAGGTACACATTCTTACGGGACTTGATATAGATGTTTATGAAGGTGATTTTACTGTAATCATGGGAGCATCGGGTTCCGGAAAGTCAACTACTCTTTATGCTCTGAGCGGTATGGACAGGGCTACAGGGGGTTCGGTCATCTATAAAGGTGAAGATATTGTAAAAATGAACGAGAATAAGCTTGCTGCGCTAAGACACGGCGATTTCGGGTTCATTTTTCAGCAGATGCATCTTGTAAGCAATCTTTCGCTTTTTGAAAATATCACTGTTCCCGGATATCTCAACAAAAACAGGTCTGCAGGTGATACTGACAAAAAAGCAGATGAGCTGATGGAGAAAATGGGTATTTCTCATATCAAGACACATCTTCCGAGCCAGTGCTCAGGAGGAGAACAGCAGCGCTGTGCTATTGCAAGAGCTGTTATCAATGATCCTGTACTTCTGTTTGCAGATGAACCTACAGGCGCGCTGAACAAGAAGAATACCACCGAAGTACTTGATCTGCTTACTGATCTTAACCGTAAGGGACAGAGCATACTTATGGTAACGCATGATGCCAGAGCTGCATGTCGTGCCTCAAGAATAATATATATTGAGGACGGGAAGATAATAGGTGATCTTGAACTGCCTGCATATGAGAGCAGCGATGAAAAAAGCAGGGAAACACAGATAAATTCCTGGCTTGCCTCTATGGAATGGTGAGGTGAGCAGATGAGAAGTGTATTAAAACTTGTATCGGCCAATATAAGACACAAAAAGGGAGCATTCACGGGAATAATATTCCTTATGATGCTTACCGTATTCTCATTTACCGGTACAGTCAGCAATAATGATGATCTTAATAAGGCTATTGATGAAAGATTTTCCGAATCTGAAGTCGGTGACATACTTGTGCGTATGTACAGTGACCTGATTAATGATGATATCCGCACTGACCTTGAGAACAATGAACATATCTCCGATACAGTATATAAAGAGCGCGTTATGATATCACAGCGCCCTAAGATCAACGGAGAAGAAAAGGATATCATGATAGAGCTTTCAGCCTATGAAAAAGATATCCATGTATTCAATGATGATTTCAGTGCGTTTCTCGGTCCCGATACTTCCCCCGGAAAAGGCGAGATATATCTGCCGTACAAGATGAAAACCCTTATAGACAAAGGCTCGGAGATAGAGTTTTCTGATTCTAAGGGCACCGAATACAGTTTTACGGTAATGGGATTCTATGAAGACCCTGTTTTCGGAGCTATGACGGTATCATCGAATTATGGCGTAATATCGCCTGATGATCATAAAAAAATACTCTCCGTGTGTGATCATGTGACAGACAGAACACGCAGAATACTTTCGTGTACGGATATAAACATACATATATCTGACAATACCTCTCCTTATGAACTGAAAAAACAGCTGAATGAGAAATGTAATCTGATCGATCTGAGCCTGTACTCTCCGACAAAGGAGGATCTGATGGATAATCTGAAGGTATTCACAAATGTCGGAGTACGTATGGTAGGTGTGTACATTTTAATGCTTACA
>CACZPE010000342.1 GCA_902782875.1 uncultured Ruminococcus sp.
CATAGTCAGCGCCGACGGCAGATACGCTCCCTGTCAGGGCTGCTTCGGCTGCTGGACAAAGACACCTGCAGAATGCTATATGAAGGATTCACTCCATGAGGTTTGCCGGGTTGTCGGCACTGCAGATGAACTCGTTATCGTAACAGATAACTGCTACGGCTCATACAGTCCTGCGGTAAAGAATATACTTGACAGAAGCATCGGTCTGTCTACGCCCTTCAGCACCTACAGAGGCAGACAGATGCATCACACGCTGCGCTACGGCATGCACAAGGCGCTTAATGTATATGTCTACGGCGATACCACAGACAGCGAGCGCAGTACATTTGAACTGCTTGCGGAAAGAAACGCTATCAACTTCGGTTTCAAAGAAAGCTCTGTAGTATTTGCCGAATCGCCCGAAAAACTGGAGGGACTGCTGTGAAAACCGTAATGATAAATGCAAGCCCTAAAAAGAAAATGAGCGTATCTGCTCACTTTCTGACCTTACAGAGTTTTTTCATCCGCGGCACTGTTGTAAAGGAACATCTCAGAAACAAGGGTGATACCCATAGACTTCTTGAAGCTGTCGCAGATGCTGATGCAGTTGTTTTCTGTCTGCCGCTGTATGTTGACGGTATCCCCTCTCATGTGCTGCTGTTCATGCGCGAGCTTGAAAAGTACTCCCGTGAGAACGGACTTCATTTCAGGGTATATGTCATATCAAACGGCGGATTCATAGAGGGATGTCAGAACAAAGCACTTATGATGACATTTGAGAATTTCTGCAGCCGCAGCGGTCTTGTATGGGGCGGAGGCACCGGCATTGGCGGCGGTGTAATGCTAAACGTTATGCGCATACTCTTCTTTGTATTTATCGCGCTGTCACTTATCTATTTCATCACGGGCACAGAACTGAAATATGTTGCCGCCTATCTTGCAAGGCAGATGGGTATGATACTCTTCTTCCACATCGGGGTAATTATCTGTAGTATCGGCATGGGGTCTGCGATAAACAAGGGCAGGTCCTTCGGCGTGAAATACACTCGTGCAATGATGCCGTCATTCCTGTTCATACTCGTGGCGGACATATTCTTCATCATCATCTCTGTCTTTCAGGGAGGTATATTCAGAGGCTGGCTCAGCAAAAAGCAGCCATCAGACAAATAAAGGAGAAAAATTATGAAGCACGTTGTTGTAGAACAGTACAATGAAAAATGGGCACAGGCATTTGAGGATATCCGTTCAGAGCTTGAAGCGGCACTCGGTGATCTCGCCATAAGTATAGAACATGTCGGCAGCACCTCGGTGCGGGGACTGTCGGCAAAGCCGATCATAGATATAGATGTGGTAATAAACAATACATCCGTACTTCCTGATGTGATATCCGCTCTCGGCAGTATCGGATACCGACATGAGGGAGATAACGGCATACCCGGTAGAGAAGCTTTCAAATATGACGGCAAGGAACATCTTATGAAGCACCATCTCTATGTATGCGCACAGGATGCGGCAGAACTGAAACGGCACATATCCTTCAGGGATCATCTGCGCTCCGATCCGGAGGCGGTGAGGGAATACAGCCGCATCAAGGAGGAAGGGGCACGGCTGTATCCCTATGACATAGACAGCTATATAAACTACAAATCTCCTTTCATAGAGAGCATATACCAGAAGCTCGGAATATAAAGAATCCCTCACAGCCTGTGTGACTGTGAGGGATTTATCAGTTGGTCTCATACACTCTGCGTGCTGCATCTACGGTTGCCTTTGCATCCTTTGCATAGAAATCCGCGCCGATCTTTTCGGCATATTCGGGAGTCAGCACAGCACCGCCGACTACTACTTTTATATCAGGCTTTTTCTCACGCAGAAGCTTTATTGTTTCTTCCATGGATTTGAGCGTTGTTGTCATAAGTGCTGAAAGTCCCACAAGCTTTACATCATCGGGCATAGCAGCTTCGACTACAGCTTCATATTCCACATCCCTGCCCAGATCGATAACGTCAAAGCCGTAATTCTCGAGCAGCACCTTTACTATATTCTTTCCGATATCGTGTATATCGCCCTTTACTGTCGCAAGCACTATCCTGCCCTTGGACACCTTGCCGCTGTCTGTGGGCATTTTTGCTTTTATCACCTCAAACGCAGCCTGTGCGACACCTGCGGAGAGTATCAGCTGCGGCAGGAATATAGTTCCCTTTTCAAAATCCGCACCTGCCCTGTCAAGGGACGGTATCAGCATATCATCTATTATCGTCATCGCATCGGTCGTTTCAAGCAGCTTTTCGGTTATCTTCGCACCGTCATCCTTAAGCCCGCTCTGCACGGCATACATGAGCCCCTCGGGAGATATATCGAGAGTATCCTTTTTCTGCGCGGGAGCAGTGGCGCTGGACGCTTCATTATACGCGGCGATATATTCCTTTGCATCTTTATCGATATTTGTA
>CACZPE010000343.1 GCA_902782875.1 uncultured Ruminococcus sp.
ACGAATACTCCCCTGTCTGACTGTTGTAGTCAAGTTTGAATTCCTGCACGATCCGCCCGTTATTGACTATGCTGTTGAAAAAGATATTATAGACCGGTGTCATTACAAGGACTTTTTCTGCAGGTGTTGTAAGCTTTCTTACACAGCTTGAAAGAGTCGGTACAACTCCTGTACTGAAAACGAGCCACTCACGATCCATCTCAAAGCCGTGGCGCTCCTTCCACCAGTTTATGTATGCATCATACCACCTGTCAGGAACTGTATTATACCCGAATACACCGTGTTCTGCACGTTTTATGAAAGCTTCTGTGATCTGCGGAGCTGTCCTGAAATCCATATCCGCCACCCACATAGCAAGCTCATTTTCGCCTATATCCCATTTGTATGAATCCGTACCACGTCTGTCAACAGGAAAATCAAAGTCATACATCATTAGCGCTCCTGTATACTATCTCGGTTTCTGTAACATCTACCATTTCAGGCTCCATAATGAGTTCGCCTATACCGTCACATACGATCCTGCCGCCGAAAGGATTCTTTACGCTGTCTACAGAGCCGTTTATCTCAGCATCTACCGTTGAGTATTCAAAGGCAAGAGTTGTGTTCAGCAATTTGCAGTTTCTTATAGTAAGTCCATCTACATAGCAAAGCCCCTGAAGGCTCTCTATTATACAGTTTTCAAAAACCAGCTGCTTTGAGTTCCAGCCGAGATATTCTCCGGAAATAAAGCTGTTTCTGACTGTTACGTTCTCACAGTTCCAGAATGCATCCTTGCTCAGAAGTCTCGATGAATCTATAATAACATTTTTTGCACCGTCAAACGGATAGTTACCGACAAGCTCGAGTTTTCTGATGCTAATATCCTCGCAGTTCATGCAGAAATAATCTCCTTTGGCAGTTACCCTGTCAAGGGAAATATCTTTACAGTTCCACAAAGTCTCGTCCGCCCTGGCAAACGTTATATTTTTCAGATTAACACCGCAGCACTTTCTGAAAGCCTTTGGAGCCTCTATAAGTGTATCCTTTACGGATATTCTGTCAGTATACCATATTCCCGCCCTGCCCATCTCAAAGAGAGTACAGTTGTCAAGAGTTATGTCCTGTCCGTACCAGAGAGGATATTTCCATTTGAACATACAGCGAAACAGTGAAATATCCCTGCTTTCCTTGAGTGGTGATTCACCGTCTTCAAAAATAGAATCGCATATTTTCATATGCTCGCTTCTGAAAAGCGCTCTTTCGCCCTTGAATATTTTTCCTGTTATCTCAGTTGTCATAGAATACTTCCTTTACTCCATAACTGTCATATACTGTCTGCTGTGCTAAACACGGACAGTATCCTAAACTCCGTCTTACCGTTCTGCCTGTTTCTTCAGCAGTTCTTAGGCAGATACCGGTATGTGCTATATCCTTTTGAATAGTACAATACGCTTACCGGTTACACGGTAAGCGTATAATGCTATCAGCCATTCTGCTTGCCAAGCCATGCATATGCTATATCAAGTGCACTGTAAAGGCTCGGTCTTTCGCTCTGCTTCACTATAGCCTCAATAGGACTAAGCTTTTCATCAGTAGCCATCTTGTATATCTTTACCTTGCTGGCAACATCAAGATCCCCTACCTTAGTCTTTTCAAGTATCTGAAGCATAACCACATAGTTGTCATACATATTCCCGTAATACAACTGATCTCCATTTCTTACCAGAGGATATCCCTTATATGTAAAAAACTTTTTCTCTTCGCTCATTCTTCTGTCCTCCTGTATTATTCTCTTATGATATTCCGAAATATCATTCCTTATTTATTGTAACATTAATCACCAGTAAAAGTCAAGTATCTGAACACAAAATTCCATAAAACAGAAACATTTTTGTCCGACTGAGTTTACCATGTTACAATTATATCATTTCCCTGCATAAGGTTTTCAAGGTTTTCCACAAGTCTTTCTGCATAGGAAGTATGGCATCTGAAGCTTGTCTTGCCATTGAGCCTTACTATTGACATTCTGTCTTCAGACCTTATGAATTCGACCGTATCCGTACCATAATCAGTATCTACAACTACTGTTACATAGGGAGCATCATTACACTCCTCAAGATATATCTCCTCGGCGGGAGCCTTGAGAAAATACTGATAGAAGGTCTTGAAGCGGTCAGGATCTACAGTCTGTGCTTCTGTAACACCTGCTTCTGGTCTGGTATATGTCACCGCAAAATCATCCTTGTCACCATTGGGCTTGAAGGAATACAGATCATTTTCACCGACAGTTATATTGAGATTGTTTATGATATATATATAATTGCAGGTGATAAGCGGTGTTGTAATATCGGTAGGCATCACATCGATCCACGGAATGGATTTTTTATCAAATGTGAATATCATATCAAAGCCGTCAGCCATGCCATAATAGCCGTCTTCATATTCGCTGC
>CACZPE010000344.1 GCA_902782875.1 uncultured Ruminococcus sp.
AATTTCGACAGGAAGGTATAGGGTGCTGAGGTAATGTACAGAGGGTCAAACAGATCAAAAAGGCCTGCACCGAGACCCGACGCGATACCGCCGCTCGCTCCGCCGAAAAGCAGACCTGCAAGCAGGCACATGGAATTGCCGAGGTGTATTCTTGTATTGGTCACAGGGTTCTTGGGCAGCGACATATAGTTGCCTATGAATACGAGCGCTGTCATAAGTCCTATCGATACCATACGGTATAGTGTTTGTTTTCTTTTTTCCTGTTCTGTCATGTTGATCATCCTTTTTTATGCGAATATCTTTTGTCCGCGTTTTATGATATGATTATAACGCATGGGATAACAGAGTTCAAATCACAGAAAACAAGACGGTGTTTCCGTCCGGTTGTATATATTACACATTAGAGAAAGTTGCAGCACTGCGAATCATACTGCAATATGACGAATAATCAGACTTCCGGAATATCGCAAAAAACGGGCGGGGTATATATGCACAAAAGCCCCGGGGCATTATGCACCTCGAGTTGTAAAAAAAGTAGATTTATAGGACCAAAGCGTAAATATATGTTCCATGATTTCTTTTATTCGGTAAAAGTATTGAAAAGACGGTGATAATTCCTTAAAACGCTTGAAAACAACAATTCGTTATGATATAATTAATAATTGATATAAAATGGTGTAATGAAAAGGGAGAGGGAGGTAAAATGAAAAAGAGAAAGAAAAGGCATCTGACTGATACAAACACACCGTTCGCGAAGGCGCTTCTGCTGCCGAGCCTTATCGGAGTGCTGGTATTCTTCGTCGTGCCTTCTGTTATTGTTGTCTACTATTCGTTTCTTGACAACCCCATAAGCAAGAATTTCGTATGGTTCGACAACTACAAAAACCTGCTGACAAACGGCGCATTCGGTACATCCGCCAAGAACACGCTGCTGCTGTCATTCACGGCAGTGCCTGCTTCGGTAATACTGTCACTGATGCTGGCAAATCTTCTTGACGCAAACATCCCGGGGCGCAGCATGTTCCGCACATTCTTCCTGTCGCCGATGATGGTACCCGTCGCATCCATAGTGCTGATATGGCGTGTAATGTTCCATCAGAGCGGATTTGTGAACAGACTGATGGCCTCGATAGTCTCAGACGGGCTTCACTTCGGTGAGTTCACGCTGATAGAGCCGTGGACAGATATCGACTGGATGAAATCGAGCAAATGTCTTGTGGTCATCGTGCTGCTGTTTTTATGGAAAAACCTGGGGTACAACATGATACTTTTCCTTTCGGGACTCAACTCCATACCGAAGGATCTTATCGAAGTAGCTTCGCTTGAGGGGGCAAGCAAGTTCTGGTCGCTGGTACACATAAAATTCAGGTATCTGTCGCCCACATTCCTGTTTGTCACCATCCTTTCGCTGATAAACTCCTTCAAGCTTTTCAGAGAAGTTTACCTGCTCACGGGAGACTATCCGTATCAGGATCTTTATCTGCTGCAGCACTTCATGAACAACACGTTCAGAAGCCTTGACTATCAGAAGCTTTCATCATCCGCCATAGTAATGGCACTTTTCATGGTCGTGATCATGGGCATCCTTTTCTGGGTGGAGAACATCTTCGGAAAGGACGTGGAAGAATGAAGCTGAGGAAACGTCTTTCCGTATTCATGGTAAACAAGACCATAACCAAAATAAACATAATACTCATGACCGCCATCGCAGCGGTATCAGCAGTGATATTCCTGATGCCGACGGTGCTGACCATAGCAAATTCCTTTATGGCCCAGACCGAGATAAACGCCAACTACGGCGCGGTATTCAATGCGGCGGTCGACGGCAGATCATTCGTATCAAAGCAGGTCAATCTCAAATTCATACCCGATATGGTATCATTTGACCAGTACATCACGGCGCTGCTGAAAAGCCCGGATTATCTGCTCAAATTCTGGAATGCGATGATACTCACGATACCCATAGTGATATTCCAGATAATCGTGGCTCTCGGCGCATCCTACGGATTTGCAAGGCTTACCGGCAAGCTCAAGGAGATCGTATTCTTTTTCTATATCATCCTGATGCTGATGCCCTATCAGGTAACGCTGGTACCGAACTATCTTGTTTCCGACAAGCTGGGACTTCTCAACACAAGGCTCGCGATAATACTTCCGGGCATATTCTCACCCTTTGCGGTATACCTGCTGACAAAGGCCATGAGGCGAATACCCAAGGCTTATTTTGAAGCAGCCATGCTCGACGGCGCAAGCGAGTTCAATATATTCACACAGATATGTATGCCGATGGTGAACAGCTCGCTGTTCTCAGTGGCAATACTGATATTCATAGACTACTGGAACATGGTCGAGCAGCCGCTGATACTGCTCAAGGATGAAGCGATGCATCCGCTGTCGGTGTTCCTTTCAAAGATAAACACGGGAGATACGGGCATCGCCTTTGCGGTGGCTGTAATATATATGCTGCCGTCACTGCTTCTTTTCCTATACGGCGAGGATTCGCTCGTGGAAGGGATAGCAAGCTCAGCAACGCTCAAATAGTGAGGGATAGGGAGATAGGCATGAACGAAAACGAAAACACGTTCAAAAACATACGTAAAGATATGATAAAGAATGTGGCGATCATATTCCTTTCGATACTTCTCGTGCTCACGTTCTTTTCAAATACCATCATGAATTATTCCCTGCCGCAGGTATCAACGACATATGCGTCACAGGGCACCATATCCGAAGCGATAAAGGGCTCGGGCACCGTTGAACCAGCAGAGAAATTCGAGGTAACGATGGGTGAGACCAGGGAGATAAAGGATGTGCTCGTCAAGAAAGGCGACACCGTCAAGGCAGGCGACCCGATATACGAGCTCGAGGGCACCGAGTCCACAGAGCTCACCGAAGCACAGAATGAGCTCGACAAGCTCAGATTCGAGTACAGAAAGGATCAGCTCAAGCTCTCCCCCAACGGCTATGCTACAGAGATGAGCGACATATCCAAGGAGGAACTCTCGCTCAAGTCCATGCAGAGCACACTTGATGATCTCTACAGACAGCTCGATGCCGCAGACAGCAAGACCGACAAGCTCAGCACCGCAAGTGCGGATGTGAGGGATCTCAAGACCGAGGGCGACAAGCTCAAGGCTGAAAGAGACAGGCTCGATGCCGCTCTCAAATCCGTTGACACTGATGATATGCTTGACCTTACAGGCAGCTATTACGACAGGCTCTCTGCCGCAAAGCAGAAGGTAAAGGATGCTGAGACCGCAAGCACAAAGGCTCAGGAGGATTACAAGAAGATCACCGAAAAGTACAGCAATGCCAAGGATCAGTCCGAGAGCATACTCGAGAAGCAGAACGAGATATATGATCTGCAGAGCCAGAACGAAAGGCTTTACAACAAGATATATGAAGCCGATCCCGAGACCGATACGACCGCATTCAGCGATACGATAGAACAGAACAATACCAAGATAACAAAGCTCACCCGTGAGATATCCGCACTGCACACCAAGAACACCGAGAATGTATCCGCAAAGAACCAGATAGAGCGTGCGGAAAAGACACAGAAGAAGGCTGCAGACGCAGTTACCGCAGCAAAGGAAGAGCTTGCACAGGTATCAAGGGATATAAAGCTTGAGCTCAAGAAGCAGATAAACGAGCTCGATGAAAAGATACGCATAAACACCGAGAAGTCCGCCGAAGCTGAAAACAACAAGAAGGACGCAGAGGACGAGGGCCTTCTCAGTGCCGCAAAGCTCAGGGAAAAGATCAAAGAGCAGGAAAAGAGCATAGAGGACCAGAAAGTAAAGATACAGGGTCTCAAAGATACGCTTTCCGCAAAGCAGAAGTCAGACGCACAGAACCTTGAAGGCACTCAGATAGACCTTGAAGCAAAGGCCCTTGAAATAGAAAAGGCCGAGGAAAAGGTAAACAAGATAAAGGAGCAGTCCTCCAAGGATTCCTACATATACGCAAAGAAGGGCGGCGTTGTTGATACCCTCAACCTCACTGCGGGAAGCAAAGCGGAAAAAGGCGCCATTGCCGCTGTGATAGTGGTATCCGATCTCGGATATGTACTTGAGATGCCCGTAAAATCAGAGCAGGCAAGAAAGGTAAAGATTGGCGACAGCGCAGAGATCACAGGCTGGAACTACAACAATATGACCGCTACTCTCAAGGAGATAAAGGCTGACACCAAGAACCCGCAGACCAACAAGCTCCTCGTATTCAAGATAGAGGGCGACGACCTCAGCGCAGGTCAGCAGGTATCCCTTGCCATAGGTCAGAAGGGTCAGAACTATTCCGCCATACTCCCCAACAGCGCTATAAGAGAAGAAAAGGGCGGCGGAAAATATGTGCTCGTGGAGGAAGTCAAGAGCAGCCCTCTCGGCAACCGCTACTTTGCAAGGAAATATGATATCAAGGAGCTCGCTCACGACGATCTTCACACAGCAGTTGACGGTCTGACAGGCAGCGAACTCATAATAACCACCGCCAACAGGCCCATAGCCGCAGGCTCGCAGGTAAGACCCGCAGAAAACGGGTGATGATATGAACACAGCTCAGAAAATACTCCTCACGGTCAATATACTGATACTGCTCACCGCAGCGGTGGTAATGACCGCGATAATCAGACTGAACTTCCTGTATGCGACCGACAGCGCCGCAGAGCAGTGGGAGACCGAGACCGGGACCAGGTATTCACAGATCTCGGTATTCCTCCCCATAGGCAATGCCATGTCGATACCCGAGACCTACGGTATGAGATATACCATAGAGACAAAGCTCAAAAACGACAACACCATAGACAAGAACGGCGGAAACCAGTGGCAGGACTGCGCCAGCATGGAAGGCACAGCAACGATAAGCCACAGCAACCACGATGTCGAAACGGTCATGACGGGCACATGGGGCGATTTCTTCCAGTTTCATCCCGAAGAGCTTATCTCGGGCTCCTATTACTCCGACAATGATATAAACATAAACAGGGCAGTAATAGACGATATGGCAGCATGGTCGCTTTTCGGCTCGGTAGATGCAGCTGAGATGACATTCTACATCGGCGACACCGAATTTGAAGTGGCCGGCGTGGTTAAATCGCCTCTCAGGGCTGATGACCAGATAGCCTACGGCACAAAGCCGCATATATATCTACCGATAGAAGCGGTGAGCTATGTGAATGAAGTCGCATACCTGTCATCCTATGAGATGTGCGTGCCTTACAAGGTGGACGGATATGCTCTCGAAATGGCCAAGGGCGTATTCCCGGAAACATGCGAGATAGTCGACCAGACAGGCAGGTTCGATGTAATAAAGCTGGTCAAGGGCTTCAAGCAGCTCTCCGAAAGCATAATGGTAAAAAAAGGCTTTATCTATCCGTGGTACGAGAACAGCGTCAGGGCCGCGGAACTGAAGGCCCGCATGATGGCATTTCCGACAGCACTGATACTGCTGATACCCGCGGTATCGCTGGTATACCTGCTCTTTGTGACCGCAAAGGCGATCGGACGCCTGTTCAGATTCATTGGCGGAAAGATAGACGACAGAAAGCAGAAGCGTCTGAAAAAGGCCTATGAACAGAAAAAGGCACTCGAAAAAACTGTATAACAAGAAAGAATGAGAAGGGAAGAACATCAATGAAACAGAATGCAAAACGCACACTATGTATACTCACAGCTGCCGCTGTCGCATCATCCGTGATGATGTTCACGGGATGCAAAAAGGACGAGGGCGGTGCTGCGGGCTCATCGGGAAATGTATCCGTCAGTGACTCCGTTGTACAGGCGGCTCTTTCGTACAAGACCGCTGAGATAAAGTCTCCCAAGAACATGAATCAGAAGGTCGTTTACTTCGACGGCAAGCTGTTCGGAATCAACAACTACTACGTCAAAAACGGGGAGGAGACCCGCGACGCCGTATCCATCATAATTTTCAACGAACAGGGCGAGCTTATCAAGGAGATACCCATTGACTCCACGGAAGATGCGGACGGATATGTATATATCAACGGCGCTCTGCAGGTAAACGAAAGCGGCATAACCTACATGTTCGAGAAGTCCGGCGCGGAGGGCACCTCACAGGAACTGCGCACCATTGATTTTGAAGGAAATGTTGTCCGCACCGTAGATATCTCAGCTGCCCTGAAGGATGATTATCTCTCAGGCTGGACCATAGACAAGGACGGCGATCTTTTCGTCAGCACCGGTACCGCAGTAAAGGCAATAGATCCTGACGGCAAGGAGCTTTTCAGTGTTCAGCCCGATGGCGGAAATACCTATATCATGGGCCTTTTCACCACGAATGAAGGCAAGCCCGCACTGAGCTATATGGCGACTGCAGATGACACATTCAGTGCTGTTATCACCGTAGTCGACAAGGAAACCAAGAGCCTTGGAAAGAAGATCAACGTTGCAGGCGACAAGGGCTGGCAGATGCAGCCCGGAAGCGGTGACTATATCTGCTACTGCTCGGGCGATACAGGCATAGTCGGCATCAAGGAAGACGGCACAATAGAATCCGTACTCAACCTCCTCACTGTCGGCGTGGATAATTCCAATATGGAAGGCTTTTCCGCAGGCGACAGCGGAGAGTTCTATATCACGCTCTATTCCTTTCAGAGATCGGGCTGCGATATTGTCAAGGTATACCCCATAGAGGGCTCGGAAGCCAACGCCAAGCAGATCATCACCCTCGGCTGCTTCTCGGCAGACTGGACTCTGCGTACCCAGGTGGCAGACTTCAACAAGAACAGCGATGAATACACCATATACGTAAACAGCTATTCCGACCTTAAGGACACATCGGATATGTCGGCAGCCATGACCAATTTCAATAATGAGCTGCTTGCAGGCAAGGTGCCCGATATACTTCTCGTCACACAGGATATGCCCTATCAGAGCTACGAATCAAAGGGGCTTTTCACGGATCTGTACGAATATATCGACAAGGATCCTGATCTCTCAAAGGAAAGCTTCCTTCCCAATATACTCAGGGCATATGAATCCGACGGCAAGCTCTACAGGCTCGGCACTTCATACCATGTAAAGAGCTATGCGATAAAGCCCTCTCTCCTCAAAGGCGACACCCTTTCTGTCAAGGATGCCCGTGAAGCAATGTCCTCACTGCCCGCAGGCGCGGAGATATCGAAATACTATGACAGATCCACCGTTCTCAGCGAAGCGATCGCCTTTTCCGATTTCATAGACCACAAGAACAAGACCTGTAATTTCGACAATCCCGAATTCAAGGCGATACTCGAAATGGCAAAGGAATTCCCCGAAGAAGTTGATCTTGACAAGATGATGGCAGATAATCCCAACTTCTATCTGGATTACTTCAATGTATTCCTTGAGGACAATACCCTCGTATATCCCGTGACAGTCAACGATTTTGTCAACCTTACCTGGACAAGAGCATCCCTCGGTGATGAATTCGAGCTTGTGAACTTCCCCACCGACATGCCTGCAGCAAAGGGTCTTGTCGATTCAAACTCGCTCTTTGCAGTATCCAACACCTCCAAGAACAAGGACGGTGCATGGAATTTCATAAAGTACTGCCTGCAGCACAATATCGTTGAAACGCCTTATTTCTACTACGACAACGCAGGCAACTACGTTGAGACCAGTGATATCAAATACTCCACAAAGACAGATGATATGCCTGTGCTCATAAGCGAATTCGAGCTTCTCAAGAGCCACGCCTGCGATCCCAACTATGAATACGATGCAGACGGCACCAGAAAGGAAGCGGACATAACCACCTATGTCGGCGGAGAAAAGAAGCTGCCTCCCATGTCTCAGCAGGAGCTTGACAAATTCACCAAGCTTCTCACAGAATCGGATACCGTAAGCGATTCAAATGAGGATATAATGAAAATAATCAACGATGAAGCCAGCGGATATTTCTCAGGCACCAAGTCCCTTGACGAGACCGTATCCCTGATACAGAACAGGGTCAATATCTATATGAGCGAGCATTATTGATATATTTTCAAAAAACTATTGCAATCCGCACGGATATAGTGTATAATACTGTTACAGTCAGTTTTTGTACCCGCAGTCACAACAGCATCAGCGGGTATAAGTCAAGGAGGAATGGTCATGATCGAAAAGGCACTTTCTGCATTCGGCAAACAGCTTGACAGCACTATAGGCAAGCAGCTCGAAAAGAAGATAAAATTCCCCGTGGGGCTCATCGCTCTTGTCGGCGTATGCTCTTTCATACTCGGTATACTTGTAGGTCTGCTCGCAGCAAACCTCTCCAAGAGCAAGAAGCTCGCTGTTGAGGCTGATGATTTTGACGCAGAGGAATATATCCGCAATCTCGACCTCGATTCGGATGATGACGACGACGAGGAACACCACGTATAATTACCGGCTTTAAGACAGGTCGGTCATCTCCTGCAAGGGATCCGTATGATTTCTTGCAGGAATTTTATTGAATATAAAGGAAAGTTGTTATGAAATTAGGTATGGTAGGACTGCCGAATGTCGGCAAAAGCACTTTGTTCAACGCGCTCACCAATGCAGGGGCTGAATCAGCCAACTATCCGTTCTGCACAATAGAACCCAATGTCGGCATAGTAAGCGTGCCCGACAGCAGGCTTGACAGACTGCGCGATATGTATGATCCCGTAAAGTTCACTCCCGCGACTCTTGAGTTCGTGGATATCGCAGGCCTCGTAAAGGGCGCCTCCAAGGGTGAGGGACTGGGCAACAAGTTCCTTGCAAACATAAGGGAGGTAGATGCGATCGTCCATGTAGTGCGCTGCTTCGAGAACGACAATATCATCCACGTTGACGGCAGCATAGATCCCGCAAGGGATATCGAAACGATCGACCTTGAGCTGATACTCTCTGATATAGAGCTGCTCGAAAAGCGCATCGACCGCACAAAGAAGATGATAAAGGGCGACAAGAAGTATCAGGCAGAGCTTGAGTTCCTTGAAGCGCTCAAGGCTCATCTGGAGGAGGGACATTCCGCCCGTTCCTTCGGCTTCACAGAGGAACAGGAGGAAATAATAAAGACTACTCCCCTGCTTTCCGCAAAGCCCGTCATATATGCCGCAAATCTTTCCGATGATGATTTCAGGAACAATATAGATACATCCGTACACTACAGGACGGTATGTGATATCGCAGAGCGCGAGAAGGCTGCCGTGCTGCCGATATGTGCCGAGCTTGAAGCCGAGATATCGGATATGTCCGACGAGGACAAGCAGATGTTCCTCTCAGAGCTCGGTCTTGAGGTATCGGGTCTTGACAGGATAATCAAGGAGGGCTACAGCCTCCTCGGTCTGATTTCCTTCCTCACCGCAGGTCAGCCCGAGGTAAGGGCATGGACTATAAGGAAGGGCACAAAGGCTCCCCAGGCTGCAGGCAAGATACATACCGACTTTGAGAGAGGCTTTATCCGCGCCGAAGTCGTGGCATTCGATGACCTTATGGAATGCGGTACTATGGCCGCAGCAAAGGAAAAGGGCCTTGTACGCTCCGAGGGCAAGGAATACGTCATGCAGGACGGCGACGTTGTTCTTTTCAGATTCAATGTATGATCTCATAAACTACAGGCACCGCAGGCTATCTGCGGTGTTTTTTTATTTCATATATCCGGCCGCCCTGCCATGCTGTTAACGAAAAATATATAATATCCTTGACATAATGCAATAAATATAGTATAATTAGCTATATACCCTTTGATAAAAAACGAGTTGTTTTGTGTCCGGTGTATAAAACCGGACCTCCGACTTTATACCGCCGTGAAGGGGGCTGCATATGAAAAAGCTTGCAAAACGAGGCAATATGAATGAGAGAATAGATATTGTCCTGCATAAATTCCGTTCAAGAATGAGTTCATATCCGCCGGGAATGTGTCCGCTGGTGCTTTACCGCTCGCTGCTCCAGGTATCTATGAACCAGACCTGCGGAAAATGTGTTCCGTGCCGTGACGGTCTTGTTGAGGTGGACAGAATGCTTCTGAGCATACTCAACGGTGACGCCGATGAGAGCACACTTTCAAAGATGGAGTCCATGTGCCGCATGATCGCACGTACTGCCGACTGCGCAGTGGGCGTAGTGGCGGCCAATCTTATACTCGACAGCCTTACCGAATTTGCCGATGAGTACGAAAGTCATATAAACAGCAGGAAATGCGTGGAGAACGTGACCCAGACCATACCCTGTGTTACACTGTGTCCCGCCCATGTGGATGTTCCCGGATATGTTGCCCTTATCCACGCAGAGGACTATGAGGGGGCAGTAAAGAAAATCCGCGAAAAGAACCCCTTCCCCACCGCCTGCGCTATGGTCTGTGAGCATCCCTGCGAGAAAAAATGCCGCCGCAGGATAATCGATGATTCCATAAATATCAGGGGACTGAAAAAGTATGCCGTGGATCAGGTCAGTGCCGACACGGTAGATGTGCCTCCCCGCAATGTCAGCACGGGCAAGAGCATCGCTGTCATAGGCGGCGGCCCTTCGGGACTGACAGCGGCATATTTCCTTGCGCTCATGGGGCATCATGTGGATATATACGAGGAGCATGAGAAGCTCGGCGGTATGCTCAGATACGGCATACCCGAATACCGTCTGCCCAAGGTGCGCCTTGACGAGGATATCAGAGCGATACTGTCGGCAGGTGATATCGATGTAAGATACAGCTGCAAGGTCGGCAGGGATATACAGTTCGATGAGATAAGAGACAGCCATGATGCAGTATACCTCGGTCTCGGCGCCCAGCTCGGCAACCGCATGCCCATGGAGGGTGCTGACGGCATAAACGTGATACCCGCCGCAGATTTTCTTCAGCTCGTTGCAAACGGCAATCCGCCCGATCTTACAGGCAAGAGAGTGGTGCTGATAGGCGGCGGAAATGTCGCTATGGACGCTGCCCGCACGGCAGTGCGCCTGCACTCAAAGACCACACATGTATTCACGCGCAAAAGAGATGACTATACCGCCCTTGCAAGCGAGATAGAAGCCGCTATGCAGGAGGGCGTGCGTTTCAGAACGCTCCTGAACTTCCTTAACATCGAGCTTGATGATGACGGTGCGGTGCGTGCTGTATGGCTGCAGCCCGAGATAGTCGGGGAATACGACAATATGGGCTTTGTGACCACCGAGCATTCGAGCAATTATCCCTACCGTTTCCTGTGCGACTATCTCATTCTCGGCGTAGGTCAGAGAAGTGATGTTGCAGTGTTTGAACAGGCAGGGATACCGACTGTGAGAAACAGGATATCTGCAGATGTCACCTGTGAGGTAAAGGACTCTCCCGGGATATTCTCCGGCGGAGACTGTGTCACAGGCCCGTCAACGGCGATAAACGCTATTGCCGCAGGTCAGGTGGCGGCATTCAATATAGATGAGTATCTCGGCTATCATCATAAGGTCATATCCGACACACCGCTGCCTGCGGCTGTGCCCAATCCCTGCATACCCACAGGGCGTGCGGAGATAGAAGAGAAAGACCCGTTTGAACGCAGGAAGAACTTTGATTTTGTTGAGCTGCCCATGACATATGAGGAAGCGATGCGCGAATCGGGCAGATGTCTCAGATGTGACCATTACGGCTGCGGAGCCATGACAGGAGGCAGAGGCGAATGAGTAAGATAACCATCAACGGAAAAACTGTGACCACCTCCGGCGATGTCACTATACTCGATGCGGCAAAGGCAAACGGTATAAATATACCCACTCTCTGCTATATGGAGGGAGTATCCGATATAGGCATGTGCAGGCTCTGCGTCGTTGAAGTCGAGGGCTACAAGAATTTTCTGCCTGCCTGCCGCACAAAGGCTCTTGACGGCATGGTCATAACCACAGAGAGCGACACTCTCACGCAGTACCGCAAGGAAATGCTCGACCTCATCCTTGCAAATCATCACCTTGACTGCATGAGCTGTCCTGCAAACGGAACGTGTGAGCTGCAGAACCTGTGCAACCGCTACGGCGTTAAGAACACATCCTATAAGGGCTCGCGCAGGGAGATTGAAAAGAAGATGCCCGTGCTCGGTGAGAATCCTTTCATCACCTATGACCCGGGCAAGTGCATACATTGTCAGAGATGTATCAATGTCTGTCACAATATCGCCTGCAACGGCACTCTGTCGGGCGGAAGGAGCGGCACATTCCATATGGTCGATGCCCCCTTCGGAAAGGGATACAAGGTCAGCGGCTGTGAAAGCTGCGGCAACTGCGCAAGTGTCTGTCCCACAGGCGCACTCACCCTGAAAAGAGAAGAGGGCTACCGCAACTGGGAGGTTACAAAAACTCTCACCACCTGCCCCCACTGCGCTACGGGCTGTCAGTTCTATCTTGTGGTAAAGGACAACAGGATAGTCAATGTAGAGCCCGCAAACGGGCCGTCAAATCATCACAGGCTCTGTGTAAAGGGGCGTTCGGGCAGCTTTGATTTCGTCCATTCCCCCGACAGGCTGAAAACTCCGCTTATAAAGGACCGTACCACAGGAGAATTCAGAGAGGCAAGCTGGGAGGAAGCGATATCCTATACCGCAAAGCGCCTTATGGAGATAAAGGAAAAGTACGGTGCGGAGAGCCTTGCAGGCTTTGCCTGCTCACGCTCCGCCAATGAAGATATCTATATGGTGCAGAAGATGGTGCGCACCTGCTTCGGTACGAACAATACCGACAACTGTGCCCGTGTCTGTCATTCCGCTACGGTGGCGGGTCTTGCAAAGACTCTCGGCTCGGGTGCCATGACAAACCCGATACACGACATCACCCATGACGTTGACTGCATCATGCTCATAGGCTCAAACCCCGAGGAAGCCCATCCTGTTGTGGGCATGCAGATACGCAAGGCCGTGCACAACGGTACCAGGCTCATAGTAGTCGATCCCCGTGATATAGGACTGACGAAATATGCGGATATACATCTGAAGATCCGCCCGGGAACGAATGTTGCCTTTGCAAACGGCATGATGAACGTCATGATAAATGAAGATCTCATCGACCATGAGTATATAGAGAACTTCTCGGAGAACTTCGATGAACTGAAAAAGACCGTAATGAAGTATACTCCCGAATATGTGGGTGAGATATGCCACATAGACCCGGACAAGCTGGTGGAAGCAGCAAGGATGTATGCCACCGCAAAGAAAGCCCCCATAATCTATTGTCTGGGCGTTACAGAACATTCCACAGGCACTGAGGGCGTTATGTGCATGTCTGATATGGCTGTACTCTGCGGCAAGATAGGCAAAAGCGGCTGCGGTGTAAATCCCCTCAGAGGCCAGAACAACGTGCAGGGTGCCTGCGATATGGGCGCACAGCCTACCGACTACCCGGGATATCAGAAGGTAGACAACGACGAGGTAAGAGAAAAGTTTGAGAAAAAATGGGGCGTTGCCCTGAACCCGAAGCCCGGCCTCAAGGCGACCGAGGTATTCCCCGCGGCGATAGAGGGCAGGATAAAGGGACTTTATATATTCGGCGAGGACCCTGTAGTGACCGACCCCGACACGCATCATATCGTAAAGGCGCTTGAAAGCCTTGACTTCCTTGTGGTGCAGGAGCTGTTCATGACCAGGACCGCAGAGTATGCGGATGTTATACTCCCGGGTATCAGCTACGCCGAGAAGGAAGGCACATTCTCCAACACCGAGCGCCGTGTGCAGCGTATACGCAAGGCTGTATCACCCGAGGGCGGCATGCGCCCCGACACGGATATAATCACCGACCTTATGAACGCGATGGGTTATCCGCAGGAGTATCTCACCGCAGCTCAGATCATGGATGAGATAGCAGAACTTACACCCAGCTTCGCGGGTATCAGCCATGCAAGGCTCGATGCGGGCGAAACGCTTCAGTGGCCCTGCAAGGGCAAGGACCATCCGGGTACGCCTATCATGCACGTCGGAAAGCCCGCAAGAGGCAGAGCTCTTCTCTACGCGGTGGACTACAAGCCGTCGCAGGAGCTGCCCGATGAGGAATACCCGTATATACTCACCACAGGGCGCATACTCTATCAGTACAATGCAGCAGCTATGACCGCAAGGGTAAAGGGACTGATGGATATCGCAGGCGAGGGCTTCATAGAAGTGAACTTCCGCGATGCCGACAGTCTCGGTATCGCAAACGGCGAGCGCATAAAAGTTGTAAGCCGCAGAGGAGAGATAACCGCTGTCGCAAGAGTGGGCAGAAAGGTATCCCAGGGTGAGACCTGGATGCCGTTCCATTTCCCCGATTCGCCTGTAAATATGCTGACAAATGCGGCTCTTGATGAATTTGCACGCATACCCGAATACAAGGTATGCGCAGTAAGGCTTGAAAAGATATGACTGATATCATAGAGACAGAGAGAGCAAGAGACATCCTGCTCTCTCATATAAAGCCCGTGGATGAGTATGAGACCCTGAGGCCGTCTGCGGCATACGGCAGGGTATGTGCCGAAGATGTGTACTCACCGATAAATGCACCCTCATTCAACCGCTCCGCTATGGACGGATACGCAGTACGCGCGGAAGATACAAAAGGCGCTTCTGAGGACCCCGTGACGCTTGATGTCACAGGAGAGCTCTGTGCGGGTGACTTCAGGGATATAACATACGCTCCTCACACAGCCGTGAGAGTTATGACGGGCGCCTGTATCCCCGAGGGGTATGACAGCGTTGTCATGCAGGAGGATACGGATTACGGCGAGGACAAGGTGCGGATATTCCGCACAGCAAAGCCGTATATGAACTACTGCCCTGTGGGCGAGGAATTTTCTGAGGGCGCACTTCTGATAAAAAAGGGCACAAGGATAGGGCGCGTAGAAATATTTCTGCTAAACAGCGCGGGGCTCACCGAAATAAAAGCGGTAAGACGCCCTCTGGTATCTGTATATTCCACAGGGAGCGAGCTTGTCCGTGCAGGTGCGGAGCTAAAAAAGGGGCAGATATACAACGGCCTTGAAAGCATGCTCTGTGCATCTCTGCAGGGTATCGGGCTGTTAAAGGCCGACAGCAACAGCTGCAGCGACGATAAGGATGATATCGCGGAGAATATCCGCGCGGGGCTTTCCTGCTCGGATATGGTGATAACCACAGGCGGAGTCTCCGTCGGGAAGAAGGATCTGCTTCCCGACGTGCTATCCGATATGGGCGCCAAGATACTCTTTCACGGCACGGATATACAGCCGGGTACTCCGACTATGGCGGCAGTGCTTGACGGCAAGGTGATACTGTCCCTTTCGGGCAATCCCTTTGCGGCACTTGCCAATTTTGATTACTATATGCCGTACATCGCGGCAAAGCTGACAGGCTGCACAGCCTTTCTGACAGAAGAAAAGACCGCTGTGCTCGCCGACCCTTATACAAAGGTGAACAGGCTTCGCCGCCTTGTCCGTGCAAGATATGAGGCCGGCAGGGTATATCTGCCGACCGACAGGCATTTTTCCTCGGTAGTCGGCAATCTTACACAGTGCAACTGCTATATCGATATACCAAAAGAAACTCCCCTCTCTGTGGGAGATACGGTAAATATACGAATGATGAGAAACTGATATGAATATAACTGTCAAAGCAGAAACACATGCCTTGTCCGTCGGTATACTCGCAGGCGGCAAAAGCTCCCGCATGGGCAAGAACAAGGCACTTCTCAGAGTGGAGAACTCCACTCTGATCGAAAGAACGGCAAAGGAGCTCGGATGTTTTTCCGAGGTCCTGGTTTCTGCTGCCAGCAGAGGTGAGTATGAATATCTCGGTCTGCCGCTGGTATATGACGAGAACACGGATATCGGCCCTGTCGAAGGTCTGCGCCGTGTGCTGACAGAGTCCAGAAACGAATATGTATTTGTATGCGCCTGTGATATGCCATACATAAAAAAAGAGCTTGTAAATTATATCGCTCAGTTCATATGCTCTGATTTTGACTGCTATGTCATCACAGATGATGAGCATATGCAGCCGCTGTGCGCCATATACTCAAAAAAGATACTGCCTGTGATAGAGAAACTTATTGCAGACGGCAAATACAGACTGCGTGAGATATTCAGGTCATGCCCCACCAAGTTTATACCCGTGGAATACTCATGCTTTGACAAAAAGCTGCTTAAGAACATAAACACAAAGGAAGAATACCTTGAGATAATAAAGCCTGTTGTCTTCTGCGTCAGCGGGTACTCCGACAGCGGAAAGACATGGCTCATATCCAGACTTATAAACGGGTTTATCGCGGACGGATACAGCTGTGCGGCAATAAAGCACGACGGACACGATCATTTTTCCGATCTGCCCGACAGTGACACAGATGTCTTCACAAAAGCAGGTGCACGCTGTTCCGCCGTGTTTTCAGACACCCGATACTCGATGCATTTTTCGGAAAGCATAACTCCCCATGAGCTTATAAGAAAGATATCCCCTCCCCCTGATATCGTGATAATGGAGGGGCTGAAAAACTCTGCCTTCCCGAAAATAGAGATCATCAGAAAGGGTATCTGTGAAAAAAGCGTATGCGATGAAAATACGCTTATATGTGCCGTATCAGACTGTATCGCCCCCGACAGTATCGCCTGTCCCGTATTCGGGATAAATGATACCGGGGGTATAATCATGTGCGTACTGAATTATTTCGGGATCGGTGAATACGATGAAACTTATAAAGACGACCGAAGCAGCGGGAACGGTGCTTTGTCATGATATAACGCAGATAATCCCCGGCGTGAAAAAAGGACCTGTGTTCAGAAAAGGCCATATCGTCCGCGAGGAGGATATACCCGTGCTGCTCTCCTGCGGCAAGGAAAACCTGTATGTATGGGAGAGCGACGGAAAGCTGCACGAGGACGAAGCGGCAGCGATACTTCGTGACATATGCACGGGAGGCTCTGCGGACTTTATCTGTTCTGACCCGTCTGAGGGCAAGATAGAGATACGGGCCGCCGCAAAGGGGCTGTTTGTGATAAACAGGGAGAAGCTGTATGCGGTCAATTCTCTCGGCGAGATGATGATAGCAACAGTACACGGAGACTTCCCTGCCGACACAGGCGACAAGCTTGCCGCAACACGCATCATCCCCCTCGTGATAGACAAGGAAAAGATGGATGCCGCGAGAAATGCGGCAGCAGGCGGACCGATCCTGTCTATACTGCCGTATAAAATAAAAACGGCCGGTATCGTCACCACGGGAAATGAAGTATACAAGGGCATCATCAGGGATCAGTTCGGGCCCGTACTCAGAGAAAAGCTGTCTGAATATGATATATCCGTCACGGGGCAGATATACGCCCCCGATGACTGTGATACCATCAGAAACGCCATATATGAGCTGATAGACGGCGGTGCGGAAATGATACTCTGCAGCGGCGGCATGAGCGTAGACCCCGATGACCGCACACCCGGAGCAATAAGGTCAACGGGTGCGGATATCATCACCTACGGTGCGCCTGTACTTCCCGGGGCAATGTTCCTGCTTTCATATCTTGAAAGAAACGGACGAACCATACCAGTGGCAGGTCTCCCCGGATGCGTCATGTACGCAAAGAGGACGGTATTCGATCTTGTACTCCCGCGCATCATCACGGGAGAAATTATCAGTGCGGACGATATAAACCGATACGGTGAGGGCGGGCTCTGCCTCGGCTGCGATGTATGCACATTCCCTCACTGCGGATTCGGAAAACATACCTGAGGAATAACTATGAATAATATGATATACGTTGATCCTGCCCTGTTAAAAGGCGGAGTGCTGAGATCAGCCTACTTCGTGAAGGAGTTTGATGAGAGCTGGGTAATTCAAAGCGAGGCTCCCGAGATAAAAAACATCGATCTCTATGAAAAGCTGCCGGAAAATCAGGTGCTGCAGATGTATCCCGAGCTTGAAGAGCTGTTCGCCCTTGAGCCGGGTACCACCGTAACATTCAGAAAAGGGGTCAGCAGCGGAAAATGGTATGATTTCAAATAATCAAAAAGCAGGTAACTATTATGCTTACACATATCAATGAAAACGGCGATGCCGTTATGGTGGATGTGACGGATAAATCCGTCACCGAGCGCACCGCCCGCGCCAGCGGACGGATATATATGAGCCGTGAGGCTTTTGATGAAATATCCTGCGGCACTGTGCCCAAGGGGGATGTCTTTGCAGCCGCCCGCATAGCAGGGATAATGGCCGCAAAGAGGACACCCGAGCTGATACCGCTGTGCCATACCATTATGCTGACAAAGGTATCGGTAGACCTTACCCCCATAGAGGAGAAATGCTGCATACTGTGCGAGTGCACCGTAAAGCTGACGGGTAAGACCGGGGCGGAAATGGAGGCTCTCACAGGTGTGACCGTGGCTCTTCTCACGATATACGATATGTGCAAGGCGATCGATAAATCGATGACTGTCACCGATATACGCCTTGACGAAAAGGACGGCGGAAAATCGGGGCACTACGAAAGGAACGCCGTATGAAAAAAGTTTTCGCCGCATTAATAGCGGCATCAATGGCTATACTCCCGGGCTGCTCATCTGCTCCCGAGTCTCAGCCACAGCAGACTGCAGAAACTGCACCGATTTCTGCGGAGAAAAATGAAGTTACGATACTTGCTGCAGCATCTCTCACAGATGTATGTGCCGAGCTTGAATCCGTATACAGCAAAGGCCACAGTGATACATCACTGATATTCTCCTTCGGGTCGTCAGGTGCACTCCAGACCCAGATAGAGGAGGGTGCTCCCGCGGATATATTCTTCTCCGCGTCCACAAAGCAGATGAACGCCCTTGATGAACAGGGACTTATGGACAAGGACAGCATAACGGAGCTTCTTGAAAATAAGATAGTGCTTGTAGTACCCGCAGACAGCGACAAGGGCATAACATCCTTTGACGATATCGATACCGACAGAGTATCCATGATAGGTCTCGGCGAGCCGGGGAGCGTTCCTGCGGGACAGTACGCGGAGGAAGTCCTCACATCTCTGGGTATACTCGATATAGCAAAATCAAAGGCAAACTACGGCACGGATGTGCGCACGGTCCTCTCATGGGTCGAAACAGGTGAAGTAGACTGCGGTATAGTCTATGCAACAGATGCCTATTCCACCGACAAGGTGACTATCGCAGCAGAAGCTCCCGAGGGCTCCTGTAAAAAGGTGATA
>CACZPE010000345.1 GCA_902782875.1 uncultured Ruminococcus sp.
GAATAAAGACAATAATACATAAAATAATGGCTCATCACCCTTCGTAATGAAGGGCGATGAGCCTTACATATTCTCAGCTTTTGTATATATCAATCCTCACGCCGCCGTCCTCATCGTTCACCGTGCCGTAAAGGTCTGCTGTACTCAGCCATGACAGCGCTTCGCTGTCGGTGATGACAACAGGCTTTGTGATAAGCTTCCCGTCCGCTCAGCGGCTGCCGTTGTTCTCTATGAATATCCGACAGCTTTTCCCGTCCCTGTCTCTGCCCTCAAGGATATATCGTGCGGAGAGGGTGAAGTCCTGTCCGTCGCAATACTGGGTATCCACCGCTCCCGGGAGGATCCTGCCGCAGAAGTTTTCACAGTCTGCATATCCGTGGAACGTCACCATACTTGCGGTCCTGTCGTTCCCTTTTACCGTGTATGTCCCATCTATGACGACGTGTATGCATAATACAGGCTCTTTCATTTTCTCGCCTTACGAAGGAGGTACCTTAAATATGCAAAGGTATACTCCTCTCCCTTGTCACGAAGCATGGTCAGCAGCTTTTCGAGCAGCTTTGACGTTGTCGGATGTATCATACGGGTATTTCTTCCCTTGTCAAAATAGGCAAGGGGTGCGCCGTCGTTATACTCATCGCCCATATACACCTTGCTTGCGGCAACTCTGTCGCAGAACATCTCTGCCACATATATGATCGGCATCTTCACAGGCGACATCTTTCTCGTCTTCGGGTCATAGTCTGTCCAGTATTCAAAATGGTGCTTGTTTCTGCCCTTGTGGTGCATCCACGCGCTGCTGTACCCCTTGGTATCGCGCTCGCCCTCGTTGGGGCTGCGGGTGCCCTGATACATGGCAGAGCTTATCAGGAATTCCTCGGGGGAATACTTTGAAAGGTCGTGAGTGAGTCCCTGCCAGTATATCCCTGCCTTGAAGCAGTGCATGGCAACATAGAATCTGTGTTTGTTGACGGTGTCAAAGTGCTTTTTCAGGTCTTTCGGGTCTATCGAAAGACCCGTCAGCGGGAAATCTATCTTCATAACCATTTCCTTTCGGTATCATAGTGTGAGCTGATCGGGATCGTCAACATCCTTTGCGATAAGGCCCGTTACAGGCACGTTCTTCACGCAGTAGCGGCTGTACTTCTCGAGCTCCTCGGGGGTGACAGCCCATGCCTTTTCCACCTTTGCGCCGGATCTGAGAGTCATGGTCTGTACTCCTATGGTATCTCTTGCTGTCTTGGGAAGTATCAGCGCGGTATTGAATATTATCATGCGTCCCCTTGTGGATATCAGGGCTATATCAGCATTCTCCCTCACGTATATCAGCTTCACCAGCGGCGACTTGTCGGAGTATGCATTCGTCAGGCGCTTGCGGTTGGTCTTTGTGGCATAGGACGAAAGCGGTATCTTTGCAGTCTTGCCGTTTTCAAACACCGCTATCAGGAAGCCCTCATAGTCCGTTGTGGGTATCATCGCGAATACATTCTCATCGCTCTCGAAGCTGAGCTTCACGGGGACGTATTCACCCATTACGGAGGCCTTTGTATCAGGGAACTCGGCGGCGGTAGTCTTATACACCCTTGCCTTGTCGGTAAAGAACAGCAGCTCGGTCTTGTTGGTAGCTTCCACGGTGCACTCTATGCTGTCGCCTTCCTTGAGCTTCTGCTCGCCCGACATCCTGAGGCTCTGGGGTGTGATCTTCTTGAAATAGCCCTCCTTGGTGAAGAAGAGATTTACGGGATAATCGGGTGTATCATCCTCAGCGATGCTGTCCTCTTCCTCATCAGGGAAGCAGAACATGCTCCTCCTGGGCTGTGCGTATTTCTTTATTACTTCCTTGAGCTCTGATATTATTATCTCGTATATCTTCTTACGGTCGCTCAGGGTCTCCTGCATCTGGGCTATGTCCTTTTCAAGCTGCTCGATCTCGGATATACGGTTGAGGATATACTCGCGGTTGAGGTGACGGAGCTTTATCTCTGCCACATACTCGGCCTGTACCTCGTCTATGCCGAAGCCTATCATGAGATTGGGCACTACCTCTGCTTCCTCCTCGGTCTCCCTTACTATCTTCACTGCCTTGTCTATATCAAGGAGTATCTTTTTCAGGCCGTACAGCAGGTGCAGCTTGTCCTTCTTCTTTGTCAGCTCGAAGTAGACGCGTCTTTCCACGCACACGCGCCTGAAAGCCGTCCATTCTGTCAGTATCTCATACACGCCCATTACCTTGGGATATCCTGCAATGAGTATGTTGAAGTTGCAGGAATACGTATCCTGAAGCGGCGTCATGCGGTACAGCTTCTTCATCAGCGCATCCGGGTCGGTGCCTCTCTTGAGGTCTATCGCTATTTTGAGGCCGTTGAGATCGGACTCGTCGCGGATATAGTTTATCTCGCGCACCTTGCCGTTCTTTGCAAGCTCGACGATCTTGTCCTTTATCTGCTCGATAGTCGTTGTGGGCGGTATCTCGGTTATCTCAATACAGTTGTCGTCCTTGTCATAGCTGTATTTTGAGCGCACCTTCACCTGGCCTCTGCCTGTGCGGAATATCTTCTCCATTTCGGCTTCGTCGTATATGATAAAGCCGCCGCCGGGGAAATCGGGGCCCTTTACTACTGAGGATATATTGAAGTCGGGATTTTTGATAAGGCCTATCGTCGCTTCGCATATCTCCTTGAGGTTGAAGGAGCAGACATTGCTCGCCATAGACACGGCGATGCCCATATTGTTATTGACGAGTATATTCGGGAATGTCGTCGGGAAGAGCGTGGGCTCGGTAGTCTCGTTGTCGTAGTTCGGCACGAAATCCACCGTTTCCTTGTCGATATCCCTGAAAAGCTCAGCGCATATGGGCTCAAGCTTTGCTTCTGTGTATCGGGGCGCGGCATACGCCATATCCCTTGAGTACGCCTTGCCGAAGTTGCCCTTGCTCTCTATATACGGATGGAGAAGAGCCTCGTTGCCCCTTGCGAGTCTGACCATGGTATCATATATAGCCTGATCGCCGTGGGGGTTGAGCTTCATCGTCTGGCCGACGATATTGGCCGATTTGGTCTTGTTGCCGTTCAAGAGCCCCATTTTATACATGGTATAAAGCAGCTTTCTGTGAGACGGCTTGAAACCGTCTATTTCGGGGAGAGCTCTTGATACTATTACGCTCACTGCATAGGGCATATAGTTGGTGACGAGCGTATCGGTTATATGTTCCTCCACCACTTCTCCGCTGCCTGCGATATACGCATTCTGCTTGGGGCCTGCGGATTTTGGCGGTGATGATTTTTTCCTTGGCATTTTACTGCTCCTTTATATATGATATCCTATTATAGCACTTTCAGAGCGCGTTGTCAAATAGGGCAGGCTGAGCCTGCACCCACCCGTTGATGTTTTTTTGGAAACGGTTTAATTTGCAACGCGGTAACTTTCGTGTGCTTGCTTCTTTTAAAAAACGGGCAAGGCCCGCGGCTATGTCGCTGATTATTATTGCGGGGATGGATTTATTTGCAGCTCGGTACCTCTCGTTTGCGTAAGGCACCCTTCCACCACAACCTTCGGTTGCGGTCCCCCTCTTTGCGTAGCAATGAGGACTTCCCTTTCAGGAGAGGTAAAAAGCTCTGATTAGTATAATGCAGCCCATTACATCAGTTAAACTTATTAGTATAGCTGATGTAATGATTTTACAAATAAATAGGTTGGACAAACCTCTCCTGAAAGGGCTGGGCCCCGCGCAGTGGGCTGACCATCGCCTGCGGCGATGGTGGAAGGCTCTCTCCGCAAACCAATGTGATAAAACGCCCCATCAGATACGTACAAACATATCTGATGACAATTGCTAATTGCTCATTGCTAATTATTTACTGTACTTGACAGAAAAGGCCTTTCTGAGTTATAATAAGCATATACTAACCTAAGGAGAACAGTTATGTATACAGATGCGCATATACACACGATGTTTTCGGGTGACAGCGACACTCCGCCCGAAATGCAGATAGAAAAAGCCATATCTCTCGGAATGGAGAGAATATGCTTCACGGATCACCATGATCCCTGCGTGAAATCCGATGTGGACTTCGAGCTGGATTATGACTCATACTTTCCAAAAATGCAGGAATTGAAAGAAAAATATGCAAAAAGCATAGATATCGGCATAGGAGTCGAGCTCGGGCTCCAGTCCCATATCTCTCCGCTACTGCGTGAGATATCCGAAAAATACCCGTTTGACTTCATAATCGGCTCTATCCATTTCGTTGACGGCTATGACCCCTATTATCCGGAGTATTTTGAGCTTTACGGCATCAGAGGATACAAAAGATACTTCGATACCACCCTTGAATGCCTGCAGACAGCGCCCTATTTTGACTCCATGGGGCATCTTGATTATATCGCCCGCTACGGCGGCCCCTTCGGGCTGACATATTCGTACAGCGAATATGCAGACAGTATAGACCCGATACTGAAACTACTCATAGACAGCGGAAAAGCTCTTGAATGCAACACAGGCGGCCTGTCAAGAGGCCTTGACGAGCCAAACCCCTGCTACGATGTGCTAAGGCGTTTCAGAGAGCTGGGCGGTGAACTCATCACTCTGGGCTCGGACGCGCACGATCCTTCAACTCTCGGATATCATTTCGATGAGGTCGGTGAGCAGCTCAGAGCAATAGGATATACCCATTACGCAGTTTACCGTGACAGAAAGCCGCAGATGCTTCCTCTTTGATTTTGCAGGATTTACAATTTGTTCTTGCATTTTACTTGACAAACCCCGTCTTATATGATAGAATAAAAGTACAAAAACTTTGATATCATCAGAGGGTACTATGAACGGTTTGATTATATGCTCCTCAGAGGAGAAAAGAACAGAATATGTCCCGCTGCTCAAAAGCGCGGGTATAGATGATATATCATTCTCCTCAGGGGAGAATATCAGGCGGCTGCTGACTGAACACAGCTACAGCCTGATAATATCAGTGCTGCCCTTCGGATCGGGCTTCGGGCTTGACAGCGTCGCATATATAAGCAGCAGCACCGATTCCGAGCAGGTGGTATTTGCCCCGTCAAAGGTATATGACGAGGTATGCTCAAAAACAGTCGGCCTGAATATATCCATACTCCCGAAGAATGTGCCTGCGGCCGTTGCGGTGAACACCGTGCGCAGGGCAGCTGCCGTAAAGCAGCGTCTTGACGAGGCAAAAAGCGAGAATGATCTGCTGCGCAGAAAGGCCGATGAGGCAAAGATCGTCTTCAGGGCAAAGGCCGTGCTTATAGAATATCTCAAGCTCTCCGAGAACGATGCCCACCGTTTTATACAAAAGCGTGCCATGGACAGGCAGACCACCCTTGCGGAGGCCGCGGTCGAGGTGCTCAAGACCTACGATTACAGCGAAAACAAAGACTGACCGTATGTGGTTTACGGTCAGTCTTTTGTTATCTTTGCATCATTCTGCGAAAAATTTGTCTATCCGCCTGCACACCGATGCCATCGTCTTTTCCGACGGCAGGTGGTTTCCCCTTATGCGGCACAGCTGCGGCTTTTCGGGCAATATCCTTACCGCCTGCGGGAACACCCTGTACGCAGGGAAGAAAATGTCCTCGTCGGATGCGAATATCATCACGGGAGCATGAAATCTTTTCAGCTGCTCTTTCTTAAACTCTCTCGGCGGGCGCATCTCCATCTTGTATGAAGACATCATCAGGTCAAAGAATCTGCTCGTCTGTACATCATCCTGACTTGACATCAGCGCCATTATACCGTTCATAGTCTTCTCTGACGGTGCAAAGTAGTACTTCATCATCGGTATAGTCATAGTCCTTATTATACGCATCAGCGGACCGTGAGCAAAGCCGGAGGGGACTACAAAAGTCGCCTTTGCTATCCTGTCAGGTGCGACCTCGGCAAGAGAGAGCAGCATAGCAGAGCTGTAGGACGATACCACAAAGGGTATACTGTCTATACCGAGAGCATCGAGCACCTCGCACAGCCACAGACCAAAATCATCCCTGTTGGTATCCAGATTTCTGTAGGGCGCACTTTTGCCAGGCATGCCCACCACATCAGGGGCGATTATGCAGTATTTTTCAAGCAGGGGAGCAAAAAGCCTAAGATTTATGGGCGTGATGCCGTTCCCGCCGTGAACGGTGAATATCTTTGGCTTGCTCTCATCGCCTGCGGTGATGATATGCGTCTTTCCGAACGATGTGCTGATATACTCCTCTTTATACGTGATTCCGAGAGAAGCCATCTGCTCATCATACAGCCTGTGCATCTTTTTCATGCAGATGCGGTCCTTGTATACAAATTTACTCATAGTTTCCTTTCAGGTACAGTCATCCGCCGGATCAGTATTTTCTGAAGATATGAAACACATGTCTCACGCTGTACTCAGCTGCTCTTTTAAAAACCTCACCAAGAATTGTGGCAAATGCGCCAAGAAATGCTCCCATAGTGTATCTCCTTTCGGTCATAGGGTATTTCCCTTAATGCTGATATTCTACCATACCGAAAGCATAAATACAATTTGAAGCGGATTATAATGAGATTAAAATCTGATTAGTGAGCATCAGTCGCCTTTGGTATATGTACCCGATATATGTCCGCAGGCAAGTATCTCGGTCTGCTCCCCAATCTTTTCATCAAAGTCGAAGAAGCCCTTGTTCTGACTGTCAAACACGCCGGGGATCTTATCCACCGTGCCGCCGAGGGCATAGACATATATCTCATAGGTATGAGTACCGCCCGGAGGATAGGGGCCTACATATTCCTTCTTATCTGCCGCTCCCTGTGCAAGCTCCGTGTCCGTCACAAATCCCGACTTCCAGTGGAGCCAGTTGCCGGCGGTGGTGTCCACCATATACACCACATA
>CACZPE010000346.1 GCA_902782875.1 uncultured Ruminococcus sp.
CAGGCACAATATATAAAAGAGTAATGCGAAAGATCTCGGTCGGCAGGCGATACTCTTGCAGCCTCAGCCTCATGCTCTCCGCAGCAGCTGCCGCCGCGCCTTATCTTCTGATACATCGTATACGCTATTAGCAGAAGCACAGCTATTATGCCTGTTATCACGATCATCACTCCCTTATACCCATTGTGTTAGAATATGCTAACTATCTTGCAGACGGATACTGCGGCTGCCTATATGAAAAGCCCTTTCTTTTTGTACGGCACACTCTCTGCACTGATCACATCATATCCGGTGTCACGGAGCACTTCTTTCAGTTTTTCAGTATCAAACGCATCTTCACTTATTATGACAGTCTCCCCTTTTTTATGTGATGATGTCACTTTTCTGACCGTCATCCTGTTGCGTATTGCTTCATTCACATGGCTTTCGCACATCGGGCAGGCCATACCGTCTATCTTTACCGTAGTTTTGTACATCATCATTGCCCCTCGCTTTAGTTATCATTTACTAACCTACGTTTATAATGTTAGATGCTGCTAACTAATATTATATACTGTATCGCACCAAATTTCAAGAGTTTTTTGGAAACAAACAAAATGAGTTTTAATAAGCATATGATAACGTTTTTGTATAAAATGTACATTTACATAGCATCCGTATTATGTTATCAGGATCAGGATGTTTTATATGACATAAATCACCCCTGAACGCATAACATTCAGGGGTGATTTATGAGTCATCTGGACTTATCACCAGTCCACTTCGACCTTTATCTTAACTTTCTCTTTCCCGTACTTTGCAGTTATCACGGCATTTCCGTACTGCTTTGCGGTGATATTACCTGCGTTATCGACCGCAGCTACCTTTTCATCCGAGGTGGACCATTTCACCTTGCCTTTTCCCGCCCCCGGGAAAACATCGCTCACATTTATCACAGAACCCTTCTCCATGAAATACGAACGTCTCTTCTGTGTATCTTCCGGGAACAGATCCGATCTTTTCACGCCGTCTATCGCAAAGAATATATCATCAAAGCAGCCGTCCGCATAATCTCCCGCGTTGTATTTCACATTAAGGGATATTCTTGCAGTCACGGCATTCTTGGGTATTTCGGTATATACCGCGGAGGATTTCCATGAATCCGCCCAGCTCGTGCCTGTGCTGTTGCCGCCGAGAGACTTGCCGTCTTTATCAAGGAATTCCACATTGATACTGAGATTATCCCCGCCCCTGCCGTCAACGGTGCGGAAATATCCCCTCAGCTGTGCCTTTTTCCCTGTATAGTTTTTAACGGATATGTCCTGATATATACTCGTGCTCTCGCCTTTTTTCAGCTTCACTTTCTTTGGCATGAAGAATTTACCGTCATAAGCTTGTGCATCATTATACGACTCTGCGGCACTCCATGCTTCGCCTGTGCCCTTCCAACCCTTGAATCCGTTTGTTGCGTCAGGATTTGTGAGCAGATTCTCACCGTATACCGATGATGCTCCTACAGATATACTCATCGTGCATACCACAGCTGCCGCTGCAATCACTGAAACAATCTTACTGTTTTTCATATAAATCCTCCTGTGATCTATACATTGTCCGCAGCGGTATCCGCTGTGACAGTGTTTCTTTTTTCAAGTGCCCTGATGCTCTTCACCGCAGGTATAAACAGTGCAAACACCGCAAGGAATATACCCGCTGACTGTATCACAAGCGCTGCTCCCCTGCCGACGCCCTGTCCTGTCATATTCCCCAGCATATCCGCCGCAAGTCCCGACAGTGCATATGCCGCAACATATCCGAGCTGGGATATAAATCCTATCATGCCCCATGCTCTGCCCTGCAGCGCATCCGGGATATTCGTCCTTGCAAGATAGTCCAGACAGTTATTTGCAAACGGCAGCGCCGCAAAGAACAGAAATCCCGATATGCATACAGGCACTATATTTTCCGTGAGGCCGAAGCCTGCCATAAATACACCCATAAGCGAGAGGGCTATGGTCAGCACCCTGACAAATCCGCTCTTTATACCCTTTATGCCGAGTGCAACACCCGATACGAGCATGCCGCAGGCACATATTGTTTCGGCAGCGCCCAGCGTCTGCGCATCGGAAAACGAGAGGATGAAAGGCTCCACAAGTATCTGAAACATGCCCATGAACAGGGTCACACCCGATGACATCACAACGAGCATAAGCACGCCCTTGTTGGATGCTATCGCCTGCCAGCCCTCCTTCATATTCTCAAGGAAGGTGCCCGTAACCTCGGTCTTCTTTGCGTGGATACTCTTTCTGACAACCGCAGCTGCGGTCACCGTAAGTGCGAATGTGCATATATCTATAACAAGCAGCAGTCTTATATCACTGACCATAAGCAGCGCACCTGCAATGACAGGAGAGATCAGATATCTTGCACTGCCTGCGAGCGATACAAGACCGCTCGCCTTGGAGTATTCCTCTGTTGTGAGAAGATCTGTGATAGTCGCCCTGTAAGAAGGTTCGAGCAGTGCCGAGAACACAGAACTGATACCCACTCCCAGGCATATCTGCCACAGCGTCGCTCCGCCGCTCTGCATACATATCAGGATAAATACTATACCCACTGCAGACAGGCCGTCACCTGTCATCATCAGCAGTCTGCGGTCATATCTGTCCGCAAGCACGCCCGCCGGCACGCTCAGTATCAGCGTCGGCAGAAAGGCTATCAGCGTTACGAGCGCCATACTGGCTGCACTGCCTGTCATATTGAACACATACACGCCCAGTCCGAAGGAGGAGAGCCCTCCGCCTACCGATGATATCAGTTCGCCCGCCCAGAGCAGAAGGAATTTACTGAAGTTGCTTTTTTTCATTGTCATTCGCCTCCTGTATTTCAAGAAGCCTTCCGATATGATCCGTCTCAAAGAACATATCCCTGTTCCTGTATACTATGATCGCCGACAATGCCAGGAGAACGATAGTTTCGATGCACTTTGTCTCGGGTGTGATAGCTATCTTTTCCTGCATGACATTGAGGAAAAGGTGGAATATCGCTGTTGCAAGCATACTTCTGTTGTTCTTTACGTATACCCATGTCTGAAGGAAATTTACAGGTATCGTGCTGAGGAGGAAGTTTATTATATATACAGCGCCCAGTTCCGAAAGATTGTAATGGTATGTGCCGGGGATAAGAAACAGCGGCAGATGCCATGCTCCCCATATCGCACCGAATATCAGCGTTTCCCTGAACCAGCTGTGGTAAGAACCTACCGCATCCTCGCCGTAGCCTCTCCATCCCACTTCCTCAATAACGGAAGCAAGCACCATAGTCAGAAGCGCGGATGTACCGCCTATGGAGAAGGAGAAATCCTCGGTAAATCTCAGCTGCTCCATCGAGCCTCCGAAAAGTGTTGATATAAGTATCGACAAAACAACCGATACAAGGAATACCAATACCGCTTTTACTATATAGACCGGCTTTATCCTGTAGAAGCCGACTATCTTTCTTTTAAGATCCTCCTTGAGCATCTTGTTCTTTGATGTCAGTACCGTAACTATCGCGGTAACTGCGGGCATGAAAAGTCCGAGCACCATGAATATGAACATAAGGTCGGTATTCTTGAACAGCAGTGCAAGCAGCCACCAGCCCCATGTGAGTGCGAATACCGTGATATAGAATCTGACGGGCTTATATACGTATTTCTGCATGATCATCTCTCCTTTGTTATACTCGATAACGGTATTATCTGCCAGTTGAAGACGAGCCAAAACTTTAATATATGGTTTTGCGAAGTCTGAAACGGCATGATTAATCGTTAGCGAGTATGATTTCTTTTGTTCTTCACATCTGTATCATTCTTTATTTCTTATCAGTTCTGCGTCGGGTCATTTATAAGTGCCGTTACAAAGCTCATAGCGTGCTTCTCTGCGCCGAGGAGCTTTTCCGTAAGGTCGAGGAACACCTCGATCTCTGCCTGTGAGTGCTTGTTGTCGTCAAAGAGCGCACTGCCCACTATAAGCAGTATCTTCACACGCACCGGGATGTGATTGCATCTGAACACCCCTTCCTTCACTCCGTCCTCAACTATACCGCACAGCATCGGGATGACCTTTTCTATCAGCTTCGTCATCATCTTCTTATGCATAAGCAGATTTTCGGGACGGTTGAGCAGATCACCTATCGGCTGCTCCTCCTGTCCGGGGCGGAATGATGTCATGATGCCGACTATCTTCTGCGGGGCGGGCATATCCGATTCTGCGATCTTCTGTGCAGCCTCGGCCTCGCTGTCGATCATCATCTCTATTACCTCCTCGAGCATCTGCTCCTTGCTCTGAAAGTAATAGTAATATGTCCCCTTTGCTATCTCCGCTCTGCTCATGATATCCTCTACGCTTGTTTCTTCATACCCCTTCGTGAGGAACAGCTCATATGCTATCTCAAGCAGTTTTTTCTTTGTTCTTTCACCCTTTGTCATTTCAGTTGCTCCTTTTTTCGACCGTCGGTCGGTTTTCTTGTAAGTATAATACCACATACAATATGATTTGTCAAGATTTTTTCGACTGTTGGTCGAAAACTGTATTTATGTACAATTTACCCACTGTTATATCGTCGGTAGATTTATATAATATAAATAAATCCTGAAAGCTTTTTTCATCTTTCAGGATTTATTCGCTATCATTATCTGGCTGCAGAATATCCACTCTATGCCAAGCTCTGACAGCATTGTATTTTCATCATACATTGCTTCTGTATGCCATTCTCCGCTGTTGTCGGTGAAGATATCCGCGATCTTTCCGATGTTTGTGTTTATCACCCAGTGAGTGTCCGCTCCTGTATACGGTATCGGCCAGTCATTGCCGCAACCGCCGTGAAGCACCACATAAAGAAGATCTCCGAGTGTTGAATCATCGGGCATATTTATGATATATTCCCCGTTGAGGGCATCGTCCCCCATGCATACGCTCTTTCTTCTGAAAGATATTCCTTTCATTTTACACCACCGTCACTTAATGCATATCTTATAAGCTTCTCAAAGCTTTCGGCAAAACGTCTGTCATCTTCATCCGTTCTTTTTTTCGGGCCTTTCAGATGATTTTTGCTTTTGCGCCGTTCGACCTTTGCTATGTGACGTTCCATCAGGAGAGTATCGATATTCTCATCGGTATACCATCTGCCGCTCTGATGTATCGCCTTAGCTCCCTTTCCGAGAGCCATCGCCGCCACACCGTAATCCTGGGTAACTACGATATCGCCCTTTCTGCAGAGGTTCACAAGAGCGATATCCACAGCATCTGCCCCGGCACCTATCACCTTTATACTGCTGTAGTCCGAAGAAAGCACATGATTGGTATCACATAGCAGCACAACGGGGATATCATATTTTTCCGCCGTCCTTTCCACAATACGTGTAACAGGACAGGCATCAGCATCAACAAATACAGTCATATGATCCTCATATCGTTCTTATTGCTGACGGCTGTCGGTATAGCCGTATCGGGATGCTCACCGAGCCATGCGGTCTGCGGCATGCATGAAAGCATGCTTATCTCATCCCATTCCAGCTCAAAATCAAACACATCCATATTGGCACGGATATGCTCAGCAGATGTAGCTTTCGGAACGGGTACTATCCCCTTCTGTATGAGAAATCTCAGATTTATCTGCTGGGGAGTCCTGCCGTATTTTTGGGCAAGATGAGATATTATCATATTCCCCTCTGCCGAATTCTTATCGCCCCGTCCGAAGGGGCTCCATGCTACGGGAAGCACGTTATTTTCCTTACAGTACGCCACTGCAGCCTCCTGCGAGCAGCCCGGATGAAGCTCCAGCTGATCGACTGCAGGATGTATACGGCAGTTGTCAAGTATGTTCTTCAGATGATGAGGAAGAAAATTCGACAGTCCGATATAGCGTATCTTTCCTTCGTCTGCAAGTCTTTCCAGCACGGAATAGGTCTGCAGATCCGTTTCCTTCCAGTTTTCATCAAAGCTGCCCGTCTTTCTCGGCCAGTGTATCATATATATATCGGCATAGTCCGTTCCGAGACGGCGGAGAGATCTCTCCAGTGCCGCCGCAGGATCGTCTGTCTCATCTATCCAGAGCTTGGTACCTATGATAAACTTATCTCTCGGTATGCCTGTTGCGCGCAGCGCATTTCCAAGCATTTGCTCGGTACCGTAAAGAGACGCGGTGTCAAAAAAACGGAAGCCCGCTTCCACCGCTGCCATTACAGGGTCTTCAGATCTCATCTGATACGTTCCGAATCCTATCTTCGGTATTGCTGTTCCGTCAAAAAGAGTAAAGCTTTCCATATGTCCTCCTTGTCTGTCCTTGTCATATCTCATCACCGTCAGCAGCATTGCGGTCTATCATTTCCATGAATTCCGCGTAGCTTATATATTCTCCGCCCATACTTGCAAGATGATCGGTGCGGAACTGACAGTCGATGAAGCTGTAGCCGTAGCGTGAGAGTGTCTCCGCAAGACCGATCAGTGCTATCTTCGAACCGTTTTCGATATCGGTGAACATACTCTCCCCGAAGAAGCACCTGCACATATCAACACCGTACAGACCGCCTGCAAGCTTTCCGTCTATGTAGCTCTCCACACTCGCGGCATAGCCCGCTTTGTGCAGATTCATATAAGCCTCCTCCATATCGTCGGTTATCCATGTGCCCTCTGCGTTCTCGCGCTTTGTCCTGCATCTGTGCATCGTGTCGGCAAAGTCCCTGTTGATGACTATACCCGTTTCATGCTGACGCATGAATTTCTTCATGGAATGTGATATGTGTATCTTATCCGGCCTTATGATATACCGCTCGTGCGGACACCACCACAGCACGGGATCTCCCTCATTGAACCACGGGAATATGCCGTTGCGGTAGGCAAGCAGCAGTCTGTCCGTCCTCAGATCACCGCCGACTGCAAGAAGTCCGTCCTCCTCAGCGTACTGCGGGTCGGGGAACATCACAGGTTCATCCTCTATCCTGAATACAGGCATATCACACCTCGTCCGTCGTTACGATAAATCTATCCTCATCTGCCGATAAAGTTATGCTTCCGCCGTTTTTCAGACTGCCGAAGAGTATCTCATCGACAAAGAGCGGCTTTATCTCATTGCGTATCACCCTGTCCGCCTCTCTTGCGCCGTATTCCGAAGTGACGCCCTTTTTCCTTATCATATCCGCTGCCTTCCGGTCATACCTCAGGGTGATATTCTTTTTCGCAAGCAGCGATGAAAGCTCGCCGAGCTTTTTGGTGATGACCTTTTGCGCTATATCATCATCCATGCCGTTAAAAACTACTATCCTGTCAAGACGGTTGCGGAATTCCGGCTGGAATATACGTTTCACTTCTTCCATTACGACAGTGCTGTCACGATTCGGATTTTCAAATCCGATAGTGCTCTTGCCTATACGGTTTGCTCCCGCGTTGGACGTCATGATCACCACGGTATTGCGGAAATCCGCCTTTCGCCCCTGATTATCGGTAAGTGTGGCATAATCCATTATCTGAAGAAGGATATTGTATATATCCGGATGCGCCTTTTCTATCTCATCGAGCAGAAGCACGGAGGATGGATTCTTGCGTATCTCCTCTGTAAGGAGTCCGCCGTCCTCATATCCCACATAGCCTGCGGGCGAGCCTATCAGCTTTGCGACAGCGTGTTTCTCCTCATATTCGCTCATATCAAATCTTATCAGCTTAAGGCCCAGCTCTGCGGCAAGCTGTTTTGCGATCTCTGTCTTGCCCACGCCTGTAGGGCCTACGAAAAGAAGGGATGCCAGCGGCTTGTTGTCATCGAGAAGTCCTGCCTTTGAGAATTTGACTGCATTTGATACCTGATCCACTGCTTCATCCTGACCGAATATCTTTGCTTTAAGATTATCACCCAGCTTTTCAAGTCCCGTGAGCTCTTCGGTCTCCACAGTCTCTACAGGCACACGGCATATCTTTGTCAGCACTTCGTTTACCGCATCCTTATCCACAAGCATATCCTCAGAGGGATTCAGCTTTCTGTATGCGCC
>CACZPE010000347.1 GCA_902782875.1 uncultured Ruminococcus sp.
AAATTATGTATCCCTTCTGAGCCGGAGTGCTGAAATATCCAGTAAGCGTTCCCGTGATTCTGCGTTAATGAATAGGACTTAATGGAGTCTGAAGTGGTGTCCGCAATGGCGGCGCAATTTGAGTGGTACCGCGGGTAACAGTAAGTTTTACTCGTCTCAAAGAACCTTTCTTTGAGACGGGTTTTTTGTTTTGTAAATTTGTAAAAAAGGAGAGATCAATGGTGAGCGAGAAAATGGATCAGCAGAATGCAGAAGTCAGGATCAAAGAGGTCGCTGAACGAATATCACGTCTGCGTGAGGATCTGGGCATTTCTGTCGAGGAAATGGCAGCTATGACCGGGTATTCCGTTGAAGACTACACTAAGTACGAATCGGGTGAGCAGGACTTCAGCTTTTCGTTTATTTATAAATGCGCCAACAGATTCCATGTCGAGATCACCGATCTCATGGAGGGCACCAGCCCTGAGCTGAAGGGTTATACTGTGACCCGTAAGGGCGAGGGCGTTCCCATCGTCCGCAGAAAAGGCTTTGTTTACAACCGCCTTGCATCTAAGTTCAAGAACAAGACCGTTGAGCCTTTCCATGTGGTTATACCCTATTTCGAGGAAGCACTTTCCGAGCCTCTGACCATGTCTACCCACGCAGGCCAGGAAATGGATATCGTTATAAAGGGCACACTGCGTATGATCGTAGGCTCTCATACCGAGATACTCAACGAGGGCGACTGCATATACTATGACAGCTCCATGCCCCATGCCGAGATCGCACTCGGCGGTGAGGACTGTGAGATATACGCATTCGTTATGGCACCTCACGGCAGCACAGGCCTTGCCGAATACCGTGAACACGTTACCGAGCGCCATCTCACAAATGTTGACAAGGCAGGTCTGCTGCATCCCGTTGCTGAAAAGTTTGTCAGCTGCGAGACCAACGAGGACGGCGTGCTCAGCGGAGTACACTTCACCGATCAGGATAAGTTCAACTTTGCATATGATATAGTTGATGCGCTGGCAAAGAAGAACCCCGACAAGACCGCTATGATCTATGTCGACAGAGATCACAACGAGCGCCGCTTCACATTCAATGATATCAAGCGCTATTCCTGCCAGACAGCAAACTACTTCAAGTCTCTCGGCATCAAGCGCGGCGACCGTGTTATGCTCGTGCTCAAGCGCCACTATCAGTTCTGGTTCTCGATACTCGCACTTCACCGTATCGGCGCTCTTGCTATCCCTGCATCCAATATGCTCAAGAAGCATGACTATGAGTACCGTTTCAACTCCGCTGAGGTATCGGCTATCGTAGCCACTGCGGACGGTGATGTTGCAGATGAGATAGATCTTGCATGTGCAAATTCCCCCTCGCTCAAGACAAAGATAATCGTGAACGGTGAGCGTGAGGGCTGGCATAACTTCAATGAGGAGCTCGGCGCATACAGCGCTCACTTCTACCGCACGGATGATACTCCCTGCGGCACCGATCCCATGCTGATATTCTTCAGCTCCGGTACATCGGGCAATCCCAAGCTTGTAATGCACAGCTATCAGTACCCCCTGGGCCACTATGTAACAGCACGCTACTGGCAGAATGCAGATCCCAACGGTCTGCACCTGACCATATCCGACACAGGCTGGGGCAAGGCTCTCTGGGGCAAGCTCTACGGACAGTGGATGTGTGAAGCTGCCGTGTTCGTATATGACTTTGACCGCTTCCATGCGGACGATATACTCCCTATGTTCAAGAAGTACAGCATATCTACATTCTGTGCTCCTCCGACCATGTACCGCTTCTTTATCAAGGAGGATCTCTCCAAATACGATCTCTCCTCTCTCAAGCATGCCTGCATAGCAGGTGAAGCGCTCAACCCCGAGGTGTTCCACCAGTTCCACCGTGCAACAGGCCTCAAGCTTATGGAGGGCTTCGGTCAGACTGAGACCACGCTTACCATCGCCAACGTTGTTGGTATGGAGCCCAAGCCCGGAAGTATGGGCAAGCCCAATCCCCAGTATGATGTTCAGGTGCTCCTTCCCGACGGTACTCCCGCCGGCATCGGTGAGACAGGCGAGATATGCATAAAGCTCAAGGATGAGGGAGTTCCCGGTCTCGCTCTCTGCTACTTCGGCGACGAGGAGAATACCGCGGAGACATGGCGTGAAGGCTACTACCATACAGGCGATACCGCCTGGGTTGATGAGGACGGATATTTCTGGTATGTCGGCAGAGTCGATGATGTCATCAAGTCCTCCGGCTACCGCATAGGGCCTTTCGAGATCGAGAGCGTTATCATGGAGCTCCCGTATGTGCTTGAATGTGCGGTTACAGGTGTTCCCGACGAGATAAGAGGCCAGGTGGTAAAGGCTACCATCGTTCTCACCAAGGACAAGACTCCGTCTGAAGAGCTTGTCAAGGAGATAAAGGAGTATGTCAAGAACGGCACCGCTCCTTATAAGTATCCGAGAGTAGTGGAGTTCGTGGATGAACTGCCCAAGACTGTCGGCAGCGGAAAGATCCGCCGTGCTGCCATTCGTGAGATGGATAAGGCAAAGTATCAGAAGTGATATACAGATAAGATAGATCATAAACACCCCTCGGGTTTTATCCGAGGGGTGTATTCTGTATGTCAGGGATGCATCAGAAAAACTCCGCACGGCTGTGCCGTGCGGAGAATTCTATAGGTGTGTTTTATCAGAATCTTATGATAGATCAGTTCTTGGGTATGTTTGCAACTTCTTTGCAAATATCACGGCTTCCGGAAATTTTTTTGAATTTAGCAGCGTTTCTGCATTTTGCACAACCAGTAAACGCTGTTCTTGTGATGATTGCACAATTATGTGATATAAACGAAAGTTCTCTTTTCATTTGATGCTGGAAATGGTATAATCTCTATAATAGTATCACCGATCACAGCTGAGGGAGAATAATATGGCTGTCACAAATAAATCAAAAGAGATAATAAAATATGTGGTGCCTGTATGTTTTATCGTGTCACTGCTGTTTACAGGCATACTTGTAATACTGCTCGATACCTGGGGGATAAAATCTCTCCCTGTGAATATGACCTTCAACATCGGGGCGGATCTGGTGAGCCTCGGGATATGCACGGTGCTGCTTTTCAGCTTTATGCTTGATAAAGAGGGGCGCAGCAGATATACATATACATTTGTGCTTCTCATATCGGCCACATCGTCAGTGCTGTTTTCCGATGCCTGCTGCTGGCTTGCGGACGGCACACCGGGGCTGCGAATATTCAATATCGCCGTAAACGCGGTCAATTTCTCAAATGCCTCACTGCTGATATTCTTCCTGTGGCGATATATATATATAGCGCTTAAGCTGAAGGGCCGCCTTATGGAGGCCGCAGACAAAGTGATGCTCATACTGCTTATACCCGATATTATAATATGTATGCTCAATCTGTTTGTACCTGTATTTTTCTATGTGGATGAATCGGGTGTCTACAGCCGCCTGCCGCTGTTTCCTGCCAGTCAGATATATCCTGCGCTGGGGGCGCTTGCAGCGGTGGCCGCCCTTATCGTTTCAAAAGTACCGCTGAGGGAGAGAGCGGTAGTCGGTGCGTTTATCCTTCTGCCGATACTCAATCAGTGGGTAACGGGATATAAATACGGCTATTCTACCCAGTATCCGGCGATGCTTCTTTCTATAGTGCTGGTATACAGTGTGCTGGTGCAGAAACACGAGAGAAGGCTTATCGCAACAGAAAAGGAACTGTATGAATCAAAGGTCGCGGTTATGACCTCGCAGATACAGCCGCACTTTATGTACAATGCGCTTACATCCATAGCGATGATGTGCAATATCGATCCCAAGACCGCATCCGAGGCCACGGTCACCTTTGCAAAGTACCTGCGCACCAATATGGATTCTCTCAGACAGACCGCTCCGGTACCCTTTGAACAGGAGCTTGAACATCTGAAAAAGTATCTGTATATTGAGAAGCTTCGCTTTGCCGACAAGCTGAATATCGAATATGATATCACCGTGACGGATTTTGTCATCCCGCTGCTCTCGGTACAGCCCATCGTCGAGAATGCCGTCAAACACGGCGTGGGAATGAAGAAAAAGGGCGGCACCGTTAAAATTGCCACCCGTGAGACCGATAATGCTTTTGAGGTCATCATCTCAGATGACGGAGTGGGATTTGATACGACGGTGCAGAAAAATGACGGGCGCTCCCATGTGGGAATGGAAAATACACGCACACGACTCAAGGAAATGTGCGGCGGTGAGATACACACGGAGAGTACTGTAGGAGAGGGCACGACCGTGACGATAATACTTCCGAAGGAGGGGCAGAAACATGAGGATACTTTGTCTTGATGACGAGCCGCTGGCTCTTAAAAT
>CACZPE010000348.1 GCA_902782875.1 uncultured Ruminococcus sp.
GGCAGATACGGCCTGTCCTCAAAGGATACCACACCTGCACAGATAGCTGCGGTATATGAGAATCTGAAGCTTGCTGAGCCGAAGAACAGCTTCACTATTGGTATAAACGATGATGTGACACATCTCTCTCTGCCCGAGGGAGCACCCCTCTATTTCAACGAGGGCGGCGTGGTCAGCTGCAAGTTCTGGGGCCTTGGAGGCGACGGCACAGTCGGCGCAAACCATGACACTGTGGATATTATAAATACGCACACCTCGAAATTTGCCCAGGCATATTTTGAGTATGACGCAAAGAAAAGCTTCGGCGTAACAAAGTCTCATCTGCGCTTCGGCGATCTTCCGATACGCTCGTCATATTTTGTAAAGCAGGCGGATTTCCTTGCCTGTCATACCCCCATGTATATAAAGAGCTATGATATTGCCGAGGAGGTAAAGCCCGGCGGTACGCTGCTGATAAACTGTCCGTGGGATGCGGAGGGGCTCGAGAAGAACCTGCCCGCAAAGGAAAAGCGCTGTATCGCAAAGAACGGCATAAAGCTGTACGTTATAGATGCGATAAAGATAGCGGAGGAGCTGGGGCTCGGCAGACACACGAATATGGTGCTGCAGTCGGCATTCTTCCGCCTTATGCCCGTGATACCCACCGAGGAAGCTGTGGGATATATGAAAGCCGCCTGCAAAAAGCGTTTCTTTGCAAAGGGCGAAGAGGTCGTCAACAAGAACCTTGCTGCCATAGACGCAGGCATCGGCGGAGTAGTTGAGATAGACGTTCCCGCTTCCTGGGCGGATGCAGAAGATGCTCCCGCTGTCAGAAGAGATGTTCCCCGTGTGGTAACGGAGATACTCGACCCGATAAATGCGCAGAAGGGCGATGACCTGCCTGTAAGTATGTTCCGCGGCTATGAAGACGGCGTTATGGATATGGGCCTCACCGCCTATGAAAAGAGAGGCATAGCCACATTCGTGCCTGTATGGGATCCCGTGAAGTGCCTGCAGTGCAACAAGTGCTCGTATGTATGCCCCCATGCGGTAATACGTCCGTATCTTCTGAATGAGGATGAGAAGGCGGCTGCGCCTGCGGATATGAAGCTCACTGCCGCAAAGGGAAAGCAGGCAGAGGGTATGTACTACTCCCTGACTGTATCCAAGGCGGACTGCACGGGCTGCGGTTCGTGCGTAAATGTATGCCCCGCTAAGGAAAAGGCAATAACTATGATGCCTGTTGACGATGTGCCCGACAATCTGCCTGTATGGAACTACGCCCTCTCGCTCTCTGACAAGGGAGATATATTCGATGCGTATTCCGTAAAGGGCAGCCAGTTCCGTCAGCCGCTGCTTGAATTCTCCGCTGCCTGCGCGGGATGCGGAGAGACACCCTATGCAAAGCTCCTCACCCAGCTTTACGGCGACAGGGTGTACTGGGCGAATGCCACAGGCTGTTCACAGGCTTGGGGATCTGCTATGCCGGGTATACCCTATACCGTCAACAAGTGCGGACACGGTGTGGCGTGGACAAACTCGCTGTTTGAGAACAACGCTGAATTTTCGCTGGGCATGGTGCTGTCGGTAAGACAGCAGAGAGAGGCTCAGAAGATACGCATATCGGCTTACCGCGAAAAATGTGACGATGAAAATATAAATACAGCAATAGACAGATGGCTTGAAACATACGATGACTTTGAGAGCTCAAAGGCCGCTTCGGAAGCCCTTGTGCGCGCACTTGAGACAAGTGCGGATGAAGAGGCGAAGACTATACTCAGGTACAAAGATCAGCTGGCGAAGAAGACGTTCTGGATGTTCGGCGGCGACGGCTGGGCTTATGATATAGGCTTCGGAGGCCTTGATCACGTTGTTGCCAGCGGCGAGAACGTAAATGTGCTCGTTGTTGATACGGAGATATATTCAAATACAGGCGGACAGTCATCAAAGGCTACACAGCTGGGTGCGGTGGCACAGTTCGCCGCTGCGGGCAAGAAACGCCCGAAGAAGGATCTGGGCGCTATGCTCATGACCTACGGCAATGTATATGTTGCATCTGTGGCCATGGGAGCGGATAATGCGCAGCTCATAAAGGCCATAAAGGAAGCGGAGAGCTTTGACGGGCCGAGTATAGTGATCGCCTATGCGCCCTGTCAGTCGCACGGTCTGCGCTGCGGAATGGCAAAGGTGCAGGACGAGATGAAGCGCGCTGTGGATTCAGGCTACTGGAGCCTTTACCGCTATGACCCGAGAAGAAAGGCAGAGGGGAAAGAGCCCTTCGTACTTGATTCAAAGGAACCCACGATGCCCTATGAGGAATTCCTTGACGGCGAGGTAAGATTCTCGTCGCTGAAGAGGACATTCCCGGAAAATGCCGCGACTCTCTTTGCGGAGGGCGCAAGGCTCGCAAAGGAACACTACGAGGACCTCAAGGCACAGGCAGAATAATGATCAAAGGGGCTGTACGGACAGCCCCTTTGTGGTTATAACAGCCAAAACCGCCCCTGTGCCCGAAAAGAATTTGTGCAAACAAACAAAATCTATAAAACATGTGGAAAATGAGCCGAAGATGTGCTATAATTACACAGTATTGCTATTCTTAAATACAATGGAGGATGTTATAAATGAGCCTTATTTCCAAGAACAAGACAGGTGCCAACACCTACGAGCTGGAGATCTCCTGCAGCGGTGAGCAGTTTGAAAGTGCTATCGAGAAAGCCTATCGCAAGGCTAAGGGCAGGATTTCCGTTCCCGGCTTCCGTAAGGGCAAGGCAACAAGAAAGATGATAGAGAAGCTCTATGGTGAGACCTGCTTCTATGATGATGCTATAAACAATCTCGTACCCGAGGTTATCGCTCCCGTTATCGAGGAGGAGAAGCTCGAGCTCGTAGATACCCCTCAGATCGACGTTACTTCCATATCCAAGGAGGATGGCGTTGTATTCAAGGTAGTATGCACCGTTAAGCCCGAGATCACTATCGAAGGCTATAAGGGCATAGAGGTCGAGAAGGCTGTAAGAGAAGTTTCCGACGAGGACGTTGAGAATGAGCTCAAGCGTCAGCAGGAAAAGAACGGCAGACTTATCACCATCGAGGACAGAGCTGCTGAGATGGGCGATACCGTAAATATCGACTTCGAGGGCTTCATGGACGGCAAGGCATTTGAAGGCGGCAGCGAGAAGGGCTTTGATCTCAAGCTCGGTTCCGGCAACTTCATCCCCGGCTTTGAGGATCAGATCGCAGGCCACAACAAGGGCGAGGAGTTCACCATCAATGTGACCTTCCCCGAGGGCTATCAGATGACAGAGCTCGCAGGCAAGCCTGCAGAGTTTGCTATAAAGCTCAATGAGATACAGACCACAGAGCTCCCCGAGCTTGATGATGATTTCGCAAAGGATGTTTCCGAGTTCGATACTCTCGATGAGTACAAGGCTGATATAAGAAAGAGACTCGAGGAAAGAGCTGCTGCAAATGCAGACGCTGTTACCGAGAACAGAATATATGACGCTCTCGTTGAGAAGATGCAGGGCGAGATCCCCGAGGTAATGTTCGAGAAGGAGATCGACAGACTCGTTCAGGACTTCGATATCCGTCTGAGACAGCAGAACCTTGATATGAACATGTATCTTGCATTCAGCGGTATGGATGAGAACAAGTTCAGAGAGACCTTCAGGGAGCAGGCTGAGAAGTCCGTAAAGGTACGTCTTGCTCTTGAAAGCATCGCTAAGGCAGAGGATATCAAGATCACTCCCGAGGAGATGACTGCTGAGGTAGAGGCTATAGCTAAGCGCTACAACATCTCCGCTGACAGAGTACGCTCCATCGTTAACCCCGCAGACCTTGCTGCTGATCTGCTCGTAAGAAATGCAGGCAAGCTCGTAAAGGACAACGCAGTTATAAAGTAAGATCGTACTGATCACCGCTTGAAAGAAAGGAAAGACTATGCAGATGAGTTTGGTCCCCTATGTTGTAGAACAGACCAGCCGCGGCGAGCGCAGCATGGATATATACTCCAGGCTGCTCAATGACAGGATAATAATACTCTCAGAGGATGTAAACCATGTCACTGCGAGCCTTATCATAGCACAGATGCTGTTCCTCGAGGGACAGGATCCCGATAAGGATATCTCGTTCTATATCAACAGCCCCGGCGGCGTGATAACCGACGGTATGGCTATCTATGACACTATGCAGTATATCAAGTGTGATGTTTCCACTATCTGCATGGGTATGGCAGCATCTATGGGTGCGTTCCTGCTTTCCGCCGGCACAAAGGGCAAGCGCTTTGCACTGCCCAACGCTGAGATACTGATACATCAGCCGCTTATATCGGGCGGCGGTATATCGGGCCAGTGCACTGATATAAAGATACATTCGGATCATATGGTAAGGACAAGGGAGAAGCTCAATACGATACTTGCCGCAAATACAGGCAAGCCCATCGACGTTATCGAGCGTGACACCGAGAGAGATAACTATATGACTGCCGCAGAAGCACTCGAGTACGGCCTTATAGACAAGGTAATCGAGCACAGATGATGATATATCACAGGAGGCTCTGCCTCCTGTGATTTGTGTATAGAAAGGAAGATAATATGCCTCCTACGCTGAAAAGATGCAACTTCTGCGGAAAGAGCGAAAAACAGGCCCTCAGGATGTTCACGGGCGGTACGGGCTCGAATATATGCGACGAATGTGTGGTATACTGCTATGAACTGCTCACACAGGAGGATATCCCCGGTCTTGCAGCGCCGAGATCAGGGCGTATGGACAGAAAACCCGCGGGTCAGAAGCTTGATCTTCTCAGACCTGCAGAGATAAAGAAGGTCCTCGATGACTACGTTATCGGTCAGGACAGCACCAAGACAGCACTTGCAGTTGCGGTATACAACCACTACAAGCGTATAAACGCGCTTGATGAGGATGACAATGACGTTGAGCTTCAGAAGTCGAATGTAATACTCCTCGGCTCTACGGGTGTGGGCAAGACTCTGCTCGCATCGACTCTCGCAAAGGTGCTCCAGGTGCCCTTTGCCATCGCGGATGCCACTACTCTCACAGAGGCGGGCTATGTCGGCGATGATGTAGAGAATTGTCTTGTAAGGCTGATACAGGCAGCAAACTATGATATACCCCTTGCAGAAAGAGGTATAGTATATATAGACGAGATAGACAAGATCGCCAGAAAGTCCGAGAATGTATCCATCACCCGTGATGTAAGCGGTGAGGGCGTACAGCAGGCACTTCTGAAGATAATCGAGGGCACGGTATCAAACGTTCCCCCCAACGGCGGCAGAAAGAATCCGTATCAGGAAACGCTGCAGATAAATACCAAGAATATACTCTTCATATGCGGCGGTGCATTTGACGGCCTACAGAACATAATAAAGAAGCGCCGTGAATCCACCACACTCGGCTTCGGCGCACAGATAAAGTCAAAGACAGAGCTCGACAAGAATATATTCAAGGATGTGACACCCGAGGATCTTGTAAAATTCGGTATGGTGCCCGAGCTTGTCGGCAGACTGCCTGTAATATCCGTGCTCGAGGAGCTGGATGAAGAAGCTCTCGTAAAGATACTCACAGAGCCCAAGAACGCTCTTGTTAAGCAGTACAAGAAGCTCTTCGACCTTGACGGCATAGAGCTTGTATTCGATGATGATGCGCTCACAGCAATAGCAAAGGAAGCCATCAAGCAGAAGACAGGCGCAAGAGGACTCAGGGCTATTGTCGAGGGTATACTCCTTGATACGATGTACAGTGCCCCCTCGGAGAATATCTCAAAGGTTACCGTTACCGCAGAGTGCATCACCGAAGGTGCAAAGCCCCTTGTAGTAGAGGGCGCAAAGAAGAAAAAGTAATATATCAGGGCTCGTTTCACAACGGGTCCTGTTTTTATGTGTCATGTTAATGGAAACTGTATATGGCATCGAAGAGCCTCCCTCAGGGAGGGAGCCTTTCATGAATCGTCAGTTACCGAGCTGCAATCTGCACCAGTTTGCAGGAAAACATCAACGATATCGCTGTCGGCCGTGCCGACTCGTCCGCCCTCTTGACAAATACGGAAA
>CACZPE010000349.1 GCA_902782875.1 uncultured Ruminococcus sp.
AGATATAGATCTGTATGTGTCAAAAGGCGAGAAGGTGGGCATAATAGGCGGTACGGGCTCGGGCAAGTCCACACTTACGGATATACTCATGCGCACCTGTGATCCTGAGAGGCTCAGAGGAAAAGTCATATACGGCGGCAGGGATGCGTCGGAATATCCGCTTGCCGACTACAGACGCAGATTTTCAAGAGTGCTTCAGGAGCCGTTCCTTTTCTCGGGGACTATTTCACATAATATCGGTATAGCATCCGACGGCATTACAGAGGACAGCATAAGACAGGCGGCAGAGGATGCCTCTCTCATGACTGCGGTGGATAAATTCACAGACGGCCTTGAGACCTTTGTGGGTGAAAGGGGAGTGACCCTTTCGGGAGGACAGAAGCAGCGCTGCGCTCTTGCGGCCTGTCTTGCGGGCGCAGACCGTGCGGATGTACTGATACTCGATGATTCGTTTTCCGCGCTTGATGCAGAGACCGATTCCGAAATAAGAAAGACGCTGTACAGTAAGTATCCTGATACTACGATGATAATAATCGCACACAGGATCACGACGATAGCAGGCTGTGACAGGATATATGTTCTTGACAAGGGTACTGTAACGAATACAGGCACTCATTCCGAACTTATATCACAGGAAGGGATATACAGGGATATTTATGAACTCCAGTCAGGAAAATAAAAAAACAAGACACGGTCTGCCGGCCATGATGGCAACAGTCAGCAGACCCTACAGGCGGGCGCTTGTCGTTATGATCATACTCGGCTCGTTCACCACAGTATGCGACTCGCTGTTCCCCCTGTTCAACCGCTACGCGATAGACAATTTCATAGGCAGGCGCACCCTCGGTAAGCTCGCAGTATTCATATTGCTTTATGTGGGGCTGCTCGTGCTGCAGACCATGGCTACATTCATATCCACAAAGATATGCGGCAAGGTGGAGGTATCGGTGAACCGTGACCTGAGAAACAGCGCATTTACACATCTGCAGCGCCTTTCGCTGTCCTATTTCAACAGAAACAGTATTGGCTCCATACATTCCCGTGTGATGAGCGACACGTCAAAGATAGGCGAGACCGTCGCATGGCGCCTGATGGATATTGTATGGAGCGGGGCGTACCTTATAAGCGTGCTTGTGAGTATGGCGGTGATATCGCCGCCGCTGTTTGCGATAATAGCTGTTATGATAGTGATGGCTTCTGTCATGACGTATTTCTTTCAGAAAAAGCTCATAGGTATAAACCGTCTTATCAGAAAGCAGAATTCCGTGCTCACAGGCGATATGAACGAGATGATCACGGGCATCAGGGCCGTGAAGTCCATGGCCATAGAGGAAAAGACCGAAAAGGCCTACTCTGAGGATACCGAAAAGATGCGTAAGCTCTCTGTGCGCTCCGGGCATATCTCAGCGGTATTTTCGGCGTGTATAAGCATGATAGGCGCACTTGTGCTTTCGGTGGTACTGTGGCAGGGAGGCAAGCTCACTGCCGAGGGTGCGATGCAGATAGGTACGCTGTCTGTGTTCATGTCCTACGCGGTGGGTATACTCTGGCCGATACAGAATCTTGTGACTACCCTTACCCAGATAGCAACGATAGGTGTCAACTGGGAAAGATACGTTGATCTCACCGAAACACCGTCTGATGTGACGGATACGGACGAGGTCACAGAGAAGTACGGCACCGCCTTTGAGCCTAAGCGCGAAAACTGGGAGGATATGCACGGCGACATAAGATTTGACCATGTGACCTTCATATATCCCGACGGGGATTCTGAGGTGCTGTCGGATTTCTCCCTCGATGTGCCCCAGGGGAGCATGACAGCCATAGTCGGTGAGACAGGTGCGGGAAAATCCACCCTTGTAAATCTTGTCTGCCGTTTCTATGAGCCGACTGCGGGGCGTGTGCTGATAGACGGCAGGGATATACGTGAACGCTCTGTCATGTGGCTTCACAGTCATATCGGCTATGTGCTCCAGACACCGCATCTGTTTTCGGGCAGCATACGCGATAATCTGCGCTACGGCAAGCCCGATGCAACGGATGACGAAATAAGAGCGGCACTTTCCGCAGTATCTGCTCTTGATATCGTCGAAGGCCTCGAAAACGGCCTTGACGGCGTGGTCGGTGAAGGCGGAGGCTCGCTGTCAACAGGGCAGAAGCAGCTGATTTCATTTGCAAGAGCGGTGCTCGCAGACCCGGATATACTCATACTTGATGAGGCTACCGCATCCGTGGATACCATCACTGAGAAAAAGATACAGTCTGCTATAAAGACTCTGACCGACAAGCGTACATCCTTTGTTATAGCGCACAGACTGTCCACCATAACAGATGCCGACCTGATCATAGCCGTGCATGACGGCAGGATAGCCGAGCAGGGCACACATGAGGAGCTTATGGCAAAGAAAGGCTATTACTACAAGCTGTACACCCGTCAGCATGAGGATATAGACGGGGTGCTCGTGAAATAAGATCATATGACCGTTTAACACTGCTTATGCAGTTATAAGCGGTCATTTTTTAGGCAAAATCGGAGATACTACTTGACAAATACAGAAAAATATGGTATATGTTAAGTAGCTTAACAAATATGCGGGGGTGATCTGTTGGAGGATTTTCTTCTGTCTGCGTACAGACTCATAAATATATACAACAGCAAAAGCCGCAGTGCACATACCTACAGATGCGGAGTGACGCTCTATCCTGCACAGGCGCATATGCTTGAGGCAATAGGCACAAACGAGGGGATAACGCTTACCGAAGCTGCATCTATGCTCTTTGTCACAAAGGCGGCAGTGTCACAGTGCGTAAAGCAGCTGTGCGCGGCGGAGCTTGTTAGACGCGAAGAAAAAAACACTGTGGGCGGTGCGCAGGAGCTCTTCCTTACGGCTAAAGGCAGGTCGGTATACGAAGAGCACCATATGAGACACAAAAAGCTGACGGATGCTGTGGGTGAAATATGGGACACGATGTCCGACGAAGCAAGGGAAAGCCTGTGCCGTATGATGGCGGCCACGGAAAAACATATTCTTGAAATGGAGGAATAGAGATGCAGTTTATGACTTCAGGCGATAAAGGCTCACCGGCTGTGCTTCTGATACACGGTATGCTCAGTTCAGGCAGCGATCCGCTTGTTTTCGGCAAATACCTGTCGGATGAGTACTATGTCATAAGCCCCACACTTGACGGACACGGGGATGACGGCAGTGAGCTGGTCAGTGCAGAGGCGGAAGCGAAAAAGATAACAGCATATCTTAAGGAGAACGGCATAAGGACACTGGCGCTGATACAGGGCAGTTCAATGGGGGCGGAGGTCGCTCTTGCGGTGCTTGATGAATGTCTGAGATCGGGTATAGATGTGGGTTACTGCTTCTTTGACGGAGGGCCCTTCTTTGATTTTCATCCGGTAAAGAGATTTTTTATGAAGCTTGTTTTCAGGCGCCTTGTAAAGGCGTTTGAGGGCGATCCCGACAAAGCCTTCGATAGGCTGGGCGGGAATATGTTCGTAAAATTCGTCGCAGGGGACAAGATTCGGGAATATGAGCCGCTCTTAAGGTCTATGGCAAAAGAGCGCCGCACATTCACAAAGAAGACAGTTGACGGTATGGTAAAGACCTGCTATAACTGTGCACTTCCCGATCTTGACTGTGATGTTCAGCGCAGGATGGTATTCTTCTTCTCAAAAGAGGAACCTGCAAGACAGTCAAAGCCGAGGCTGAAAAGGGCATATCCCTGTGCAAAATACCGCGATATAAGGGGTTATGCACACTGTCTGCTGCAGTTTAAAAAGCCCAGACGCTATGCCCGCCTGCTAAAAAGCGTGATAAACGGCGATAAGATATGACCGCTGTCCCCGGATGCACTTTAAGCGTCCGGGGATTTTCCGGCTGCCGTGGGGTATGATATCATCAGACAGGG
>CACZPE010000350.1 GCA_902782875.1 uncultured Ruminococcus sp.
ACCGTACTTGATTTATGGTCTGTTCTTGCAGTTTGGTTTTAGGGAATGGCTTTTCATACTTTATTTTCGGGGGCGTGTTTTTTTACATCCCCTTACTTTGATATACGACGGTCAGTCCATCCGCTGTCTTTCCACAAGGTCTGCGAATATACCGCCCTTTTCGATAAGCTCGTCATATGTGCCGCTTTCGGCGATCCTGCCGTTGTCGAGGACGAGTATCCTGTCGCAGTGGCGTATCGTGGACAGCCTGTGGGCTATGATTATCCTGGTGCAGCCCATCTTGTCAAGAGCCTCGGATATCTGCCGCTGGGTCTTGTTGTCAAGTGCGCTCGTGGCCTCGTCAAGCATGAGTATCTTCGGCTTGGGAGCTATTGCGCGGGCTATCATGATCCTCTGCTTCTGGCCGCCCGATATACCGCCCTGTCCTTCGGATATGAGAGTGCTCATGCCCATGGGCATCGCGCGGATATCATCCGCTATGCCTGCTGTTTCGGCTGCCTCCCAGGCGTCGTCGAGAGTAAGCTCGGGAGCGGAGATAACAATATTTGAATAGATATCGCCCTGAAAGAGTCCGCCGTTTTGCATGACGGTACCGATCCTGCGGCGCAGGGAGCTGAGGTCGAGCCTGTTGATATCGCGTGAATCGTAATACACCGCACCCTTCTCGGGCTTTTCAAATCCGAGGAGCAGGCGCATCAGTGTGGATTTGCCGCAGCCCGTGCGCCCGACTATCGCCACGTATTCGCCCGCCTTTATCTTAAGCGAAAGATTTTCCAGTACATAGGGCATATTCTCCGAGTAGCGGAAGCAGATATTATTGAGCTCCACCGCACCCGAAAGCCTTGTTACCGTCTCCCTGTTCTCCGACACCTCAGGCTCGGTTTTCAGAAAGGGCTCTGCAGTCTCGAGTATTGGCCTTATCCTTGCCGCGGAGAGGGCTATGCCCGCCATGGACGAGAATGCACCCATAAGTGCGCCGTATGCCACAGTGAAGGTATAATACGATGACTGGTCAAGACCTGCCCTGAGGGAGAGTGAATAGAGTATCAGTGTGCACAGAAGCGTTATGCCTGTGTTTATAACGCTGTTGAGCTTTATAAACGCGGGTGGTGCGTATGTATAGGCCGCTCCCTCTGCATAGAGCCCCAGCCAGCGGGAGAACATGCGCTTTTCGGCACCTGCAAGCTTTATCTTCTGCACGCCTGTTATCAGGGAGTATGACATTCCCGACTCCCTTGCGTTGTGCTCCATTGCCTTCCTGCTGATATTTATCTGCACTACAGATGACAGCACGCTGACGAGCACGGTCACGCCTGTCATCAGCAGTGACGGCAGTGCCAGCGACGGAGCAAAGCTCATGATCTGTGTTATATAAAGCAGCGATACCAGCGAAGTCACTCCCGAGGATACCACCATACCCAGTATCAGGCTGCACAGCTTGTCTACGGATGAGAGACGGTTGGTAAGCTCGCCTGCGCTGTGAGCCCTGAAGAAGTCCGCGGGCAGAGACAGCACTCTCATCATCATGGACGCTTCTATACCAAGCGAGGTCTTTGACTGCACACGGGTGATAAGCATACTCTTGACCGCGGTGAAAAGCTGCGCGGATATCAGCGCGAAGGCCATACATACCGCTGCGCCCGTCAGCATGGACGGACTGCCGCTTTGGAGTATCTGTCCCGTCAGCGCCTTTGTCACGCGCAGGGTGAAAAGTCCCGTGCAGGTAACCGCAAGTGCGGAGAGAAGTATGAATATCTGATCCCCTGCGGAAAGACATCTTTTCATATACAGCAGCAGATCGGGGATGCCGATCTTTTTCATCGGCAGGGGCCTGTAGAAGCAGTAGGCCTCCTCCGAGAACATATTCTCGTTCTTTCTGCCTATGCGTACACGCTGTTCTGTCTTGCTGTCGGTATAGTAGTACCCCGAGAAGCTGCCCGGCAGCAGTGCCTGCGGCTCACCGTCGGCGGTGAATGCGAGCACGGGGCCGAATGAATCCCTGTACCAGCCCTTTTCGAGCTTTATCATCCTTTTCATGATACCGTAAGGACGCAGGCAGAAATCTATCTGCTCCCCCGTCTCCTTTACTGACGGGGGTATCTCCACAGGCTTGAGACGGTAAAATTTCAGTATCTCGTCTATCGCCTGCTTTGTCACTATACTGTCGCTGAGTATCTTTGCAGCACCCCTGTCGCCGAGTACTACTCCTGCCGCACGGAAAAAGGAATCCTCGAAGATCTGCTGATCAAGGTCTTTTCTCTGTTTTATCTGTTCGTCGAACCAACCCACGGATCCTTTTTACCTCCCTTATTCATTGGATACGAGCTCGGCATATGCTCCGCCCATTGCCATAAGCTCATCGTGAGTGCCGCGCTCTGTGATACGGCCGTTATCGAGCACTATTATCTCATCGCAGTCACGCACTGTGGAAAGTCTGTGAGCTATGACTATACAGGTGATGCCCCTGTCCTTCACGGCCTTGACCACTTCATACTCCGTCCTTGCGTCAAGAGCACTGGTGGCTTCGTCGAGTATCACCACCGACGGGTCCTGTGCGAGCACACGGGCTATCTCGAGCCTCTGTCTCTGACCGCCCGAGAGATCTCTTCCTCCCGATGTGAGCCTGCACTGATAGCCGCCCTCGCGCTGCATTATATCATCGTGGAGCTGAGCGTCTCTTGCGGCGAGTATCATCTCAAAATCCTTTATGGAATCGTCCCACATCTTGATATTCTCTTCGATGGTGCCCTCAAATATGATTATATCCTGGTCCACTACCGCAAGAGAGCCTGTCATGACCTCACGGGGGATCTCACTGCGGTGCTTGCCGTCAAATAGTATCTCGCCCTTCCACGGGTCGTAAAGCCCCGAGATAAGCTTTGAGAGCGTGGATTTGCCGCAGCCCGATGCTCCGACTATCGCAGTCCTGCTGCCGGGCTCGAGTGTGAGGGAAAAATCCTTTATAAGCGGCTCTGCAAGTGAGGAATAGCCGAAGGTGATATTCTTGAGCTCTATGCGGCCTTTCAGCTTGGACATACTCTCGCTGTCGCTGTCATCCGACAGGGTGTTCCTGTCAGACGGATACTCCATAACGTCCTCGACGCGCTCCATCTGCGTGCGCATCTCCTGTATCGTCTGGCCTGCGTTCACAAGCGTCATGGCAGGCGACATGAATGCGGAGAGAAAGCCCTGGAACATCATCAGCGTGCCGAGAGTCAGCTCGCCCTTCATGATATTCAGTATACCCAGTATCAGCACGGCGCTGTTGGCAAATGCGGTCACGAGAGAGGGGAGCATTCCGAAAAGGGAATTGGTGAGCGTGGCCCTGACCTGCTGGGTATTTACTGAAGCCTGATAACCTGCCCATTTCTGGAAAAAGCCGTTCTCCGCACCGCTGGACTTTATCGTCTCTATCATTTCTATGCCCGCGGCAGTTGTGGAGGAAAGCTTCGCCGCATCGCGCTGCTGTATCCTTGTGATATTCACCCTCTTTTCGGAGATATATCCCGACAGGGCGATATTTATGAGTATCGCGCCGATACCTATGGCGGTGAGCACAAGATCGTGCCTTATCATAAGCACGAGATAGAATATCATCATAACGGTATTGAGAAACAGCGGTGCGATGGTATTCACCAGAGTTCCTGCCACTGATGCGTTGGCATACTGCCTTGACTGTATATCGCCCGCCATTCTCTGTGAGAAGAACTCCATCGGCATATGCAGCACCTTCCACATATAGGTGGAGCTGCCGATGAGATCCATCTTGCCGTTTATCTTGAGGGAGTATACCGCCTTTATCCATTCTGCTGCAAGGCGCAGCACGATAAGCCCTGACATTATCAGCATGAACGGCATCACCCATCCGGGGTTCTTCCCCGTGAGGAGCCTGTCTATGAATATCCTTGACATAACGGGGTCTGTGATGCTGAAAAGATAGGCTATGACAGAGGTGAGGGTCACGAATACCGCCGCCGCCCCTGCCCCTTTGAGTCTCTTTGACGCAAATTCCAGGGTGCTTTTCGGCTTGCCGCTCATGACGAATCTTTCCGACGGCTCGGGTATCAGCGTAACGCCCGTGAAGGAGCGGTCAAATTCCTCGGCGGATATCTTCACAAAGCCTCTTGCAGGGTCGTTTATATATGCGTATTTCCCTTTGAAGCCGCACAGCACCACGAAATGATTGAAATTCCAGTGTATTATGCAGGGGAATTTTCCGTCCTTCATTATCGTCTGCGGGGTATGGCGGTACGCCTTTACGGAGAAGCCGTATCTTTCCGCCGCAAGATATATATTCTTGGCATTTGACCCGTCACGGGACACTCCGCAGTCGCGTCGCACCTGCTCAAGAGGCACCCACTTGCCGTAGTATGCCATGATCATCGCAAGCGATGCGGCACCGCACTCAAGTGCTTCAAGCTGCATTATCACGGGCACCTTTGCGGCACCCTTCGTGACAGGGGATTTTACACGTTTATCCTTCATAATCAGTCCTCAGCCCAGAAGAAAGCTTATCGG
>CACZPE010000351.1 GCA_902782875.1 uncultured Ruminococcus sp.
AAAAGGCAGACTTGAGGTGGCTGTACTTGATGCGGTGGCAATAACCGTCTCCATGCTGAGAGGTGACTTCAATACCGCGGGAAGTGTTATGTTCCTTTTGAATATCGGTGATATACTCGACGAATGGACACATAAGAAATCGGTCGATGATCTTGCAAGGACTATGTCACTCGGTGTTGAGCAGGTATGGCTCAAAGTTGATGACAGCGAGGTGCTTGTTCCCGTATCACAGATACAGAAGGGCGATATGATAATTGTCCGCACAGGCTCGATGATACCCCTTGACGGCAATGTCATAAGCGGCGATGCCAGTGTCAATCAGTCGTCAATGACAGGCGAATCAGCTCCCGTACATAAATCCGAAGGTGCATATGTCTATGCGGGAACAGTGGTAGAAGACGGCGAATGCACGATATGTGTGGAAAACACAGCAGGACACGGAAGATATGACCGCATAGTGAAAATGATCGAGGAATCCGAAGCTCTCAAATCAACCGCAGAAAGCAAGGCTGCACATCTTGCAGACAGGCTTGTACCATGGTGTCTTGGTGCTTCTGCGCTTGTATGGCTGCTCACCCGCAATCCCACAAAGGCAGTCGCTGTGCTTATGGTGGATTTCTCCTGTGCGCTCAAGCTCGCTATGCCCATATCTGTTTTGTCTGCTATGAGGCAGTGCTCGGAAAACGGCATCACCGTCAAGGGAGGAAAATTCCTTGAAGCGGTGGCTGAGGCTGATACCATAGTATTTGACAAGACAGGTACTCTCACCTATTCACAGCCCCGTGTGGCAGAGGTGATACCCTTCGGAGGACGTGACGAGGCAGAGATGCTGAGGCTTGCGGCATGCCTCGAAGAGCATTATCCTCATTCCATTGCAAATGCTGTAGTCAGGGCAGCGGCTGACAGAGGACTTCTGCATGAGGAGCGCCATTCCAAAGTGGAATATGTAGTAGCTCATGGTATAAAAAGCACGGTAGATAATGAACCTGTCGTTATAGGAAGCTACCATTTCGTTATCGAGGACGAGAAGTGCAGGAAGCCGAAGGAACGTATATTCCGTCATCTTCCAAAGGAGTATTCGCATCTTTATCTTGGTATCGGCGGTGAAGTTGCGGCAGTGCTTCTTATAGAAGATCCTCTCAGAGAAGAGGCTTGCGATGTGATAGACACGCTTCATGCGATGGGTATAAAGAATACCGTCATGATGACTGGTGACAATGAACGCACCGCTAAGGCTGTTGCTGAAAAGGTCGGTGTAGATACATACTTTTCCGAAGTACTTCCCGAAGACAAGGCTGAATTTATCCGCCGTGAGCATGAAGCCGGAAGGCGTGTTATCATGATAGGGGACGGTGTGAATGATTCACCCGCTCTCAGCGAATCGGATGCGGGAATAGCCATAAGCACGGGAGCGGCGATAGCACGGGAGGTAGCAGACATAACCATATCCGCAGAAGACCTGTATGCACTGGTACGACTGAAAGTACTGAGCGATGCGCTTATGACGAGGATAAACAGCAATTACCGCACCATAATCGGATTCAATACTATGCTTATCGTATTGGGCGTATTGGGGATACTGCCGCCGGCAACTTCAGCACTTCTGCATAACGGTTCCACGCTGCTGATAGGTCTTAAGAGCATGACAGACCTGCCTGTATGATAGGATGTATACGGAGGTAAATATGACAAAAGCCGAAAAGATCATGAACAACAAGCCCTTTATGAAAATGATAATGGATAAATATCTGTCTATAGGACAGAGCGATAAGATATGGAAGCAGTCTGTTGTTAAACTGGATGAGATGCTGCTAAAATACAGGGATTTGCCTGAAAAGGTCCATGCCCATACGGACAATTTTATCTTCCCGTCAGCGGCGGTATATCTCACCGCAAAAGAGATCATAGGCACAAAGAAAGCATATCGCATAATCGAAAAGTCATCGGCTTACAAGTCCGGAAAGGCAGGAAAAGCTCTTGCTAAGATCATGAAGCTACCGTTTATGCCCGACCTTTTTGTTGCGATATGGGATCCTATGACAAAGAAGAAATTCGGTCCCGACAACGGGTTTAAGAACGTGTTCTACCCCAATAAGAAGGGTGAATTCAAAATGGATATAACCTCCTGTCCCTATATGAGATATTTCACAGAGCTGGGCTGCCCCGAGCTGACAAAGATATTCTGCCGGAATGACGAGCTCGTATACGGTGATCTGCCGGGACTTGAATTTATCCGTAAGGGTACTATCGGCAGGGGCTATGAAAAATGTGATTTCTATATCAGAAGACGCAGATGAAGCGGTATAGATACGGATGTAATGTCTATTCTGTAAATATAGACGATAAACCCGCAAGCAGGAGATTAAGCCTGCTTGCGGGTTGTTTTGATATATGGCGTAATCAGTATTCAAAAGCTTGATGATTTCTAATTTTAGATGCTGGAATTTTGGATAAAGCTACTATAGTTAGCAAAAATCCTGAATACATAAGCTTTTGTCAGGAGACAAAATCAGAAAATTCTCATATCTGTCTTGTTTTCTATAGTTTACATCCCATAACTGAATAGTTACAAAGAAGATATCATGATGTAAAATAATACAAAAAATATAAGACAATGCAGTCAGTTTTCTGCCTGCATTGAATCTGTACATTGTGATTCCTCCAAAGTGCAAGGTTTTACTTCGTTTTTATGCTTTTCACGTGCACTTTCATTATATCACATCTGTCGTTTTTGTCGATATATTCAGCATTTTTTTATTTGTTGAGGAGAGACTGTTTACTGATTATAAAACCGTTCGGGTTAATACGAGATTATAAAACAAAAAAGGCGCTTTTAGGACAGCATAAACTGTTCCTAAAAGCACCTTTTCATCTCCGAAGCACACATCAAATGAGAATTCATGCCTGAGAAGCGGATTTCTTTTCTTAGCGCCTACTCTTTCAATACT
>CACZPE010000352.1 GCA_902782875.1 uncultured Ruminococcus sp.
AACAGAGAGGGCACTCTCACGATATGCAATCCCCCCTACGGCGAGAGACTGCTTGAGATAAAAGAGGCAGAGCAGCTTTATACCGTCATGGGCAGGGTGTTTTCCGCTGACAGGGATCATCCCTGCGCGGTAATATCTCCCCATGAGGATTTTGAGGGCTTTTTCGGCAAAAAGGCCGACAAGAAGAGAAAGCTCTATAACGGCATGATAAAGTGCGATCTTTTCCAGTACGGCTTAAAAAAGTAAAGGTGATAGCGTGATACCCGATAAACTGAAGTCACAGCTTGAATTTCTGCTCGAAGCGGACAAGATGAAGAGCATATACCGTCAGACATATATACTTGCCGATGAGAGCAGGGGAGCGTCTATGCGGGAATATGAGGTAGAGGCGGATACCCATCACAGACGTGAGAACGATGCGGAGCATTCGTTCCATCTCGCGCTGTTCGTTATGATACTTGCAGAGTATTCCAACGAGCCGATAGATGTGCTCAAGACGATAAAAATGGTCATAGTGCACGATATAGTCGAGATAGATGCAGGGGATACCTATTGCTATGACGCTGCGGGGAATATGACCAAGGCTGATCGGGAAAAGGCCGCTGCAGACAGGCTTTTCGGGCTTCTCCCTCCGGAGCAGGAGAAGGAATACAGGGCACTGTGGGAGGAGTTTGAGCGCACAGATACCCCCGAATCGCGCTTTGCCGCAGCAGTTGACCGTATGCAGCCCATGCTGCTCAACTACATGAAGGGCGGCATCAGCTGGCAGGAGCACGGCGCACAGTACGAAAAGGTATATGACCGCAACAGGCATATAGGCGACGGCTCTGATACCCTGTGGGAATATATGTCGGGACTTCTTGAAAACGCCCGTGAGAGCGGTATGCTGTGATGAAAAAGGTTATAATCATTATTATTGTTATCGCCGTTCTGGCGGCGATATTCAGCGGACCGATCAGATACAGGGCATATACAGGCGACAGGATAAAGGGCACCCTGACTTTTAAAGGCTGCCAGGTACCCGCTGCAGACGATTTTGCAAACTGTGATGTGACGATAAAGGACAATACCGCTGTGACAGCAATTAAGGCAGGGGAGTACGGGAAATATTCCTTTGATGTGAAAATGCCCGATGATACTGACCTTACTTTTGTATGCTATCAGTACAACTGGTGGAACGTTACAAAATTTGATCTTGATATAGTTGTATCTGACGATATCACTGTATCAGGCAAGGCCTCATGCATCACAGAAGCAGGCTTTAAAGAGTTCCATACAATAAACAAGGTCTGTCACAAGGGGGAGAAGACAGAGATAAGGATAGTTTCTCTGTAACACACAAAGCCCCGACACAGGTCGGGGCTTTGCTTGATGAGAGGAGAAATGAATATGAATTATGAGAAATCTGTTATTTGTTGCCTTCCATAGATATGATACCCCTCAAAGGTGATAGATATATGAAAGCGATAAGAAAATAAAGCAAAAAGGGCGTGGAAATATGAAGCAGACTATTGCGATAATAGAGGATGATATCCATATAGGCAATATGGTAGAGGAGGTCCTCAGTTCAAACGGATATGATATATTGCGTGCATATTCGGGTACAGAAGCTGTTATGCTGCTTGAAAACAAGAAACCCGATCTTGTGCTTCTCGATCTTAATCTGCCCGGTATGAACGGAGAGGAGATACTCCCCGGTATAAAGGATATACCTGTCATAGTTGTCAGCGCAAGAGCTGATACCGCAGACAAGGTGGGCCTGCTTCTGAGCGGAGCGTCCGACTATATCACCAAGCCCTTTGAGATAAATGAGCTGCTGGCAAGGATCACCGTACAGCTGAGAAAGGCGCAGAGCACAGGCAGCACATCGGTGCTCACATATAATGAGCTGGAACTCCACACCGATACTCTCACAGCCGTGATAGGCACGAACGAAGTCCGCCTTACACGCACGGAATGTGCGATCCTCAAGCTCCTTATGCTAAATCCCAATGTTCCTGTCGGCAGGACTACCATACTTGACCGCATCAGCGAAGATACCCCCGACTGCACAGAGGGCTCTCTCAAGCAGCATATAAGCAATATGCGCAAGAAGCTTGAGACTGCAGGGGGCAAGGATTATATCGAAGCGGTATACGGTATTGGCTTCAAGATGCGTTCATGATGGTAAAGATACCGTGTTTTTATCTTGATTAAATCTTGATATTTTCTTTGCCGCTTTCTTGACTTTTCTGTGGTAATATGCTTACAGAAAGGAATGATACAGATATGGAATACATACTCAGAACAGAGCATCTGTACAAAATGTACGGCTCTTCAAAGGCTCTCAACGGTCTTGATATGAACGTGCCCAAGGGAGCAATATACGGCTTTGTCGGAAGAAACGGCGCCGGTAAGACAACACTTATAAGAATGATATGCGGGCTGCAGTTCCCCACCGAAGGTTCGTTTGAGCTTTACGGCGTGAAGAATACAGACAAAAACTTCAGGAAGACTGCACGCAGGATGGGAGCGGTAGTTGAAACTCCCTCCATCCATCTGAATATGTCTGCGTATGACAACCTGAAGCAGCAGCATCTTATGCTTGGTCTGCCGTCGTATGATGATATCCCCGAGCTGCTCACGCTTGTCGGACTCGGAGATACAGGCAAGAAGCGCGCCAAGAACTTCTCTCTCGGTATGAAGCAGCGCCTCGGCATAGCAATGGCACTCTGCGGAGATCCCGATCTGCTTATACTTGACGAGCCTATCAACGGCCTTGATCCCCAGGGTATCGTTGAGATAAGAGAGCTGATACTCAAGCTCAACCGCGAAAGACAGATAACCTTTATCATATCAAGTCATATACTTGATGAACTTGCAAAGCTCGCAACACACTACGGCTTTATCGACGAGGGGCGCATAGTCAGGGAGATGAGCGCCGAGGAACTCGAGCAGGCTGTAAGAAAATGCGTGCGCATAAATGTCAGCGATATAGGAGTGCTTTCAAGAGTGCTTGACGGTATGGGCTTTGAGTACAAGATACTTGATGACAATACCGCCGATATCTACGGCCAGCCTCATTTCTCCACCCTTGCAGAGGCTCTTGCCAAGGAAAACTGCAGCATAAGCTCGATGCAGGAGCATGATGAGAATCTCGAAGGATTCTATATGTCTCTCGTAGGAGGTGGAAGCAATGCTTAATCTTCTTCGTTCAGATCTTTCACGCCTTTTCAGGCTTACCTCCTTCTGGGGATTTGTTATAATAACCGCGACCATGAATATTATGAGCAATGCGACTACCAACGTGGAATTCGATATTTTTGAGGAACTTGAATTTCTGTGCGCGGGGCTCATGATACAGGGAGCAGTGATCATAGGCAATCTGATCGGCTCTGATTATACTCACGGCACTATAAGAAACAAGACCATTGCAGGACACAGCAGAGCGGAAATATTCTTCTCAAACTGGATAACAAGCTTTATCTGTATGATCATACTCACCGTGGAGTCCTACAGCCTTACAGTGATAGCAGGCCTTATGTTCAAGGGCACTTATACTACGGACACCACCACCACCATGACATTTTTAGGACTAACCATGCTGTTCCTGCTTGTATGTACTGCGTTTTTCACGTTCCTGTACATGACTGTGTTCTCGCAGAGCGCTTCGATGACTGCAGGTGTGATCGCAGCAGGCTTTGTGATCATAGCAACTGCCGCAGCGATATCGGATCTTATAGAACCAAAGTATATCGATGCGGAAACCGCTCAGACCATGATATCTTATGATATCCCGGTGGAGCAGGATCCCGAAGATCCCACAAGATATCTCAATCCCAATTATTCCGACGAAGGAAGCGCAACATCACGCAGGATAGATGTGCTGTCGCCTATATCGCATATAATAGCTCCCCGCGATGAAAGACTTCCCGCGAATATAGCAGCTATGTGCACCGAATTTATTGTTTTCACCGCTGTCGGATTTATTATTTTCAGAAGACGTGATGTAAAATAACGGAGGAAAAAGTATGTTCAGTATCATCCGTTCCGACCTGGCAAGACTTTTTAAGCTCAGATCGCTTCGGATATTTATGGTGATCACTGTCGTTTGTGATGTTTTGCTCACGGCTTTCAATTACTGGTATGATCATACGCTCGGTGAAGTGAATAATATCTTCGTGAATAACAGATTGGTGACACCCGGGCTGCTTATAGAGTGCGCGGTGGTCCTGGGCAATTTCATCGGCTATGATCATACCGACAGAACTATGGTCAACAAGATCATATCGGGGCACAGCAGGACAGAGATATTCCTGGCAACCTGGATAACGGGCTTTATATGTATGGTCATACTCACAGTCTGGACGCATATTGTGACGCTGACAGCAGGATTCTGCTTCGGCAGCGCCTATCTGGCCGATACCGGTCAGACGGTCCGACTGATCATGCTGACTTTTCTGATGATGCTGGTATGCACTTCGTTCTATACAGCACTGTATATGTCGGTGCCAATACAGAGCCTGTCAATGATACTGGGCATCTTTGCGGCTGTATTTGTCTTCGCAGCAAATACCCTCGCCGTACTCGGCTTCGAGGAAGAGAAGTATATAGATGCAGAAACTGCCCAGGTCCTTGAAGAAAACGGTCAGCCGGTAGATCCGGTCCCCGGGGAAACTGATAAATATTATAATCCCTACTATTCGGAAAAAGGCCGTACACCGGCATGCATAACAGATGTGCTGTCACCGGTCTCGCATATCCTGTACCGCCATGATTCAAGGCTCATCGAAAACATCTGCGCCATGCTGTCGGAGAGCGTGCTGTTCACAGCTGGCGGGATCATAATATTCAGAAAACGCAGTATCAGATAACAGCGGACTGGAGTACAATATGTTCAATCTCATTCACTCTGATCTGTCGAGACTGTTCAGGCTTGCTTCATTCAGGATCTTTATGGCAGTAACACTGCTACTGGATATCTTTCTTGAAATAACCGAATACGATTCGGATATCATCAACAATGGAGAGCACGATGTGTACGGCAGTCTTCAGTTTTTATGCATAGGTCTGCTGATAGAGGGCGCTGTCATTATCGGCAATCTCATCGGTTCAGATCATACTGACCATACCATAAGGAACAAGATCATAGCCGGTTACACAAAGACGGAGGTGTTCTTTTCGTACTATGTGATCTGCTTCATCTGTATGCTTATACTGACAGTATGGTCATATGCAGTGATACTGATATCAGGATTTGCCTTAGGCGGTATATATACCCCCGATGCAGGGACTACAGTGAAATTCATCGGCATGACGCTGCTGTTTATACTTGTGTGTGCTGCCTTTTTTACTGCGCTGTATCTGAATGTATTTACGCAGACCGTTTCAATGATGCTGGGGGTTCTCATAGCCGGTAGCGTAGTCATAATGACTTCGGGTGTGGTGACGGAGCTTACTGTGTCAAAATACATAGATGATGATGCGGCTGATACGATGATATCGTATGGCATTACGCTTGAACATGATCCGGATGATCCCGAAAAATTCCTCAATCCCGGTTATACAGAAGGCGGCAGTCCGTTTGTACGCCTAACAGATGTGCTGTCGCCTGTTTCACATATCCTGTACCCCCATGAAGAAAGACAGAACGCGAATCTTCTGGCGGTCTCCGCTGAGATAATCGTATTCACAGCTGCGGGGTATATCATATTCAGAAAACGCGATCTGAAGTGATCTTATACCCGATAACGATCGTCATCGGGTATAGCTTATTGTAATGGAGACAAAATGTACAAGCTTTTTTGTTCTGATATTTCACGACTGCTTAAGCTGACATCATTCAGGCTGTGTGCAGTACTGGTGCTTCTGGGAAATTCATTGAATATTGCTCTGGAGTGCCATGCAGTAAAAGGGTATGACTATACCTTTGAACTGAAATATATGTGTATAGGCGTGCTGATAGAGAGTACCGTCGTGATCGGCAATCTTATCGGCTCAGACTACAGTCAGAGCACGGTAAGAAACAAGATCATAGCGGGATACAGCCGCTTTGAAGTGTTTCTGTCAAACTGGATGACAAGCTTTATATGCGTGCTGTTTTATACTACGGAAACGTTTCTTGCAATATGCGTGAGCGGACATATATGCGGCGGTGTATATCCGTATCCCTGCGAAAAAACGATCGGTCTTGCATTTCTGTGTCTGCTTCTGTGTGCGGTGCTTGCATCCTTTTTTACAGCATGGTATATGCTGGTATCCGTACAGAGCACTGCAATGACGGTATCGCTCATCGCTATATTTGTCGGGGCTGTACTGGGAGCGGGGATACTCACTTCTCTGGTAAGTACGGAGTCGTTTGACGATAAAGATCATATAGCAGAGAGCGTGGTAATTTCGGAGAATGACCTGTCTGCAGGGCACCCTGCGGATACTGACAGAGATAAGACGAGAGATCGTCATCAGGATGTGAATACTATCGTGGAGATGGTATGTATAATATCCCCTGTGTCTCATTTTCTCGGAGTGGAAGACAAGGAGTTTCTTCCTGCGAATATTACCGCCATGACCGTTGAGATAATGCTGTTTTTTATCGGCGGATACCATGTTTTTAAAAATCGTGATATAAAATGATCTGCGGTAAAAGGCATCAATGAAGGATGCATAACTGCAGCTGTGATCGGAGTGATCTGGGTGGATTTCAATGACCTTTTGCTGATAGCGGTTATAGTAGTATTATGTATAATCATAGTATATCTGCTTATCAGGATATACCTTATGCAGAAATCGGCGGATGAGATAACCGAGGACTTCGAGGATAAGCTGCATTCTGAGACTAATACTATCATTGCGATATCATCGGGTGACAGGCATATGAAAAGGCTTGCATCATCCATAAATACCCAACTCAAGGATATCCACAAGAAGCGCCATCTGTATACCCAGGGAGATATTGAGCTCAAAACCGCCATAACCAATATATCTCATGATCTGCGCACACCGCTTACTGCAATATGCGGCTATCTTGAGGTCATGAAGGAAGAGCCCAAAAGTCAGAAAATGCAGGATATATGCGATATTATCACGGAGCGTACCGAGCTTATGAAAAAGCTCACGGAGGAGCTTTTCAGATATTCTGTCATACTCACCGAGGAACAGGCGGAACAGACCGAGATATCGGTCAACGGCGTGCTTGAAGACTGTATCATGGGCTACTATGCAGCACTTACCGAGAAGGGCATAGTGACTACTGTGGATATATGCGAAGAGCCTGTAATGCGTATGGGAGACAAGCTCTCACTGTCAAGGGTGTTCTCCAATATCATAAGCAATGCGATAAAATACAGTGACGGCGATCTTGATATAAAAATGGACGGCGGCACGATAACATTCTCAAATTCCGCATCCAAGCTCACTTCGGTACAGGCGGCAAAGCTGTTTGACCGCTTCTATACCGTAGAATCCGCCCGCAATTCCACGGGCCTCGGCCTTTCCATTGCAAGAACACTGACAGAGCGCATGGGCGGCGTGATATATGCGGATCTTATCGACAACAGGCTTGTGATAACCATAAAGCTGTGATAAGACCTGAAAGGTTAAAGTGGGAGCATATCTGAAAGGAAAACAGTATGAGTGTCGGTATATATGACTGCTTCGGTTACGGCAAGGGGTATGATGTGCCTTTTCCGGAGCGGTACAGACTGATAAGGGAAGCCGGATTTGACAGCGTTATGCTGTGGTGGAGCGACCGCTTCGGGCGGGGAGAAGGCTACAGGGAGGATGCAGCGTCAGCACGTGCGGCAGGTCTGTCGATAGAGAATATACACGCTCCTGTCCATGAGCAGAACAGTCTTTTTGAAGACAGTGCCGATGGTGAAAGTGTATTCCGTGATTATCTGCAGTGTATTGACGACTGCCGCAGTTATGATATCTCCACAGTGGTCATTCATCTGCCCGATGATGCATA
>CACZPE010000353.1 GCA_902782875.1 uncultured Ruminococcus sp.
CTGTTGTTACAGCTGTCGTGCCATATGTATTTTCTGTCTGTGATGGTCTGTCGGATCCGGTGCATGATACGAGGGAACAGGCACAGATAAGAGCGATGGAAAAACATATCTGTATTTTATGCACAGTATCCACCCCGCATATCAATGATCACTTTCCACGTAGTATATCACAAAAAAATAACATAGTCAATGCCGGCAGGTTTTGACTCCACTCTTCACACTTCAAACTCCACTATGTCTTAAAATCAGATTAAAATATCATTATATTATGCTAAAGTCCTTGATTTTGAGCCGCTGATGCGGTATTATCATAATATCATAAGTTGGGGAACTGTGTACAGGGGAGAGGTTATGAAAAAAACACTATCGTTTTTATGTATATTGTTATGTGCGGCACTTATAAGTGCGACATTCGCCTTCGGCTGCCCTGTTTCGGCGGCAGGTGATGACGCAGCGGATATGATAGAGCGCTTCCGCCGTGAGACGGGCTGTGACAGCGTGAGTGCGGTGATATACAACAAGGGGGATATATCATACTACGGCGACAACGACGCACTCTATCAGATAGGCTCTATGACCAAGGCGTTCACGGGCCTTGCGGTGCAGCAGCTCACAGAGCAGGGGCTTATAAACGGGAATGATCTTGTGTCCGATCATCTCGAGGGCTTTGAGGCATACTACAACGGCGAAAGAGCTGATATCACGATAGCTGATCTTATGGCTCAGAAAAGCGGATACACAAACAGCGAAACGGATTATCCGAGTGCGGATGAGGGCATGACCCTTTCGGAATGGGTGATGACCATATCCGGAAAGGAGCTTAAATGCGCTCCCGGCACGGAGTACAACTACTCAAACGTTAACTACGATCTGCTCGGTGCGGTGATAGAGAGCGTTACGGGGAGTACATATGCGGAGTATATGCAAAACGAGGTGTTCGCGCCCCTGGGCCTTGAAGACACCTATGCATCCGTCCCCGACAGCACGCGCATCACCGAGGGCACAAGGCTCGGATACCGACAGACATTCGTATCAAGGATACCCGTAAGAGAAGCAAGCATCCCCGCGGGATATATCTATTCGGACACGGAGGATATGGCAAAATGGATGCAGTTCTGGCTCGGTGATTCAAAGAATATGGGCACCGCAAGGGCCGGCATACTTTCTATGGTCAATGAGGACGGCAGCTACTATGCGGGCTGGGAGAATTTCGGCGACAGGACGGGCCATTCGGGCGGCACGCCGAACTATTCCTCAAGGATAGTATTCTCGGAGGAAGAACAGATAGGAGTATGTGTTCTCACCGACTTAAACGTTGCGGCAACTACAGACAGCCTGTGCAATTCGCTTTTTGATATCACCGCAGGCAAGGGCGGCGGTAAGCTTGCAACAGATGTATGGACCGTGTTTGATATAGTTTTTACAATCGTCAGCGTTATATGTCTTGCACTTCTCGCGGTGATAATACGCACAAAGAAGAACGGAGTGCTCATAGCCTCATGGGCGGTGCTGATACTCCTCCTTGCGGCGATAATAATACTCTTCCCCTCAATATTCGGTGCAGGCATAAATGATATACTCTTTACCTGGGCACCCTGGAGCGTTGCGGGAGGCATAGCGTTTATGGCGGCTGATACCGCCGCGGCGATAATAAAGCTTCTTTTTCAGCAGAAAGAACGAAAGGCACTGATGGTATAATGAAAAGAGATCCCAAAGTAATGATAATCGCACTGCCGTTTATGGCGGCCATGTTCATGCTGTGGTCGCAGCTGAACAAAAAGGCAAATGATGATTTTCAGAGAAAGATATCCATGGAAGAGCCCGCTCCGCCGCAGGCGAATATGCATATAGACGCAGGCGGTTCGGACAGGATATCGGAGAGCTTTTCCAACAGGGGAAAGGTCACGTATACAGTCGATATCGATTCAACCGAGGGATTTATATATCTCTATGACAGCAAGGGCAGGATCGTCGATCATATCAGCTATACCGCACAGGATATGCCCGTGAATCGTACAGCGGATGTGAAAAAGGGGACAACCACCCTTGAGGTGACAAGAACAGCCGTATCAAAGGGAACGGGAGAAGCGTATGCGGATATATCCTTCACGCCCGACCGCGGGGCTGTATCTGACAAGATATCGGTAAGCGTGCTTGTGATAGCGGGGATAGTTACATTGCTCGCACTTGTATCTCCTCACAGGGGCAGAATGCTCGGCAGGCTGTTTATGAAGGACGGTCTGGTCAGGGAGGAGTTCAGCACTCCCCTTGATAATATGGAGGAAGTTTTACATACAGAAGAGATCATTGACAGATTCAGGGATGATCAGTAAGATCAGTAATACAGAGGGGGCAGGAATATGAAGATCCGCGTTATAGTATCATTTATAATAGGTCTTGTGCTTTCGGTGATAATATCGGCAGACTGCTCTGCTCTGACCGACAGCAGCTTTGACAAGTCTCTCACCATCGGCAGGGGCGGGAGTGAGAAGATCAATGTGGATATAGGCGAAAAGGGCTCTCTGACCTATGATATGAGCATAGATTCCTCAGAGGGGGTAATATATGTCTATGACAGCAAGGGCAGGACGATAGATACATATATCTATACCGGCAAGACTGTCGCTCAGAGGGAGATAGCCGTTACAAAGGGAAAATACACCATAGAGATAACAAGGAGCGCATCATCAACAGGCAGCGGTGATATCACCGCAAGGATAGGCTGCAAGGTAAGCGCTGAAAAGCGTGCAGCAGAGGATATGAGCGGCATGATCGGCGTTATGGTGCTGCTTATTATCGTGAGCATACTCTATCCGAGAAGAAGATACGGTTACGGCTACGGCTACCGTTACCGCTGGCTGGGGGATATGATATTCGGCAGACGCAGACACGGCGGCGGCAATGTGCATAATGTTATGCTTTTCCGTGATGATTTTGACGATCATTCGTGGTTTTGAAGGAGACCTTATAACACAAGATGAAAATTCGTATCATAATATCAGTTATCATATCGGTAATGATCATGTTTGGGATGTCGGCAGAATGCTCTGCGCAGACACATTCTGAAACAAAGGAGATCGATGTGCCCGCCGGCAGCAGCGAGAGTATTACACTGAATGTAAAGGGCACGGGCAGGGGCTCACATCCTGTCAGCTTTCTGATCAGAACGGATATTTCCGACGGATATATGGTCGTATACGACAAGGATTACAACCGCATAGACAGAGCGGAGATCACGGAAGGAAGAGCGAGCGGCACCTTCAGCGTGCCTGACGGAAAATATACCGTGATGATCGGCAACAACGGCGAAGAGAGCGGCAGTGCAACAGCATTTTTTGAGTATGAAGGAAATGCGGCAGGCTCGGGTATATCCGGAGCGACCGGCGATCTGCTGAAGATCTTCGGCGGTGCCGTGGTATCGGTAATATGTTTTCTGTTCCGCGCACAGATCTTTTCGGAGATTCATACATACAGCGGTATGAACAGCTTCTCCCTCGGCAGGGATTACAGCAAGAAATAACTATCGGCGGCGCAGGTGACCCCTGCGCCTTTGATATGCACTACAAATTTCACACAAATTTCCCAGAGCGGTGTATTGACAACAGAGGGCATTCCGTTATATAATTAAAGTTGGATCATATACAAACAAACGGAGAGATTATGGATATAGGGATAGACCTCGGCACTGCCAATATTATGATAACAATGGGCGACAGGGGCATAGTATTCTATGAGCCGTCGGTAGTTGCCTTCAATAAGCGCACGGACGAGATAATCGCCGTAGGTATGGAGGCTTACCGCATGATCGGCAAGACCCCCGAATATATCGCCGTCATACGCCCCTTAAGCGACGGTGTGATATCCGATTATGATATGGCGGACACCCTTATAAAGGAATGTCTGCACCGTGTCACGGGCAGACAGATGATAATGCCGAGGATAATAATATGTATACCCTCTCTTGCGACCGATGTGGAGAGTCGTGCGGTAATAGATGCCGCGAGAGAGACAGGCGCACAGAAGGTATACCTGATAGAAGAGCCCGTTGCGGCTCTGCTCGGTGCAGGTGTGGATATCTCAAAGCCTCACGGGCATATGGTGGTCGATATCGGCGGCGGTACTACCGATATAGCGGTGCTGTCCATGAACGGCATAGTTGTGAAGAACTCCATAAAGCTCGGCGGCAACAAGATAGACCAGGCGATAATAAAATATGTATCCGGCCGCTACCGTATACTCATCGGCGAGCGTATGGCGGAGAATGCAAAGATAACCCTTTCCGAGGTGTGCAATCCCAACGGCAGCAGAAAGCTCACCGTAAAGGGACGCGATATGGTGACAGGTCTGCCCGCAAAGGTGGAGCTTACCGATTATGATGTGTACAAGGCCGTGATAGAACTGATAAACGAGCTGCTCGAGGCTGTGCGTGCGCTGCTTGAGGTGACTCCTCCCGAGCTTGCGGGCGATATATACTCCGAGGGTATAACGCTCACGGGCGGCGGTGCGCTGATTGGCGGCCTTGACAAGCTTATCGAAAAGGAACTCAGGGTAAGGACGATAGTGGCGGAGGATCCGATACGGTGTGTGGCAAGGGGAACAGGCCTTGCGTTCAAGCATATAGACACTCTGAGCAACGGATTTGAGAGAATAGCAATGTACGGCTATTCTGACAAAAAAGGATGATAATATGAACACTGCAATGCTTTTGAAGCCGAAATCGCAGGTGTCATATCTCTACGGTGATATGTCCGCAGGCGAGGGGCTGAGAAGATTTATAAAAACGGGATTTACGGCAGTGCCTGTTATAGACAGGGAGGGGCTGTATCTCGGCGTGGTCAGCGAGAGAGATTTTCTCTACCGCATACTCGATGACGGCAGCATACTCTCTCTCGAGAATGATTCGCTCACCGTAGCGGATCTTGCGTCAGTGACGAGGTTCGTGTCCGCGCAGATAGATACAGATCACCGCGTGCTGCTTGAAAAGATCATATCTCAGAATTTTATCCCCATAGTTGACAGCAGGGGCATGTTCTCGGGCATCGTCACAAGAAAGGATATCATACTCGCCATGAAGAAGGAGTACGGCGTTGACGACGGGAGCGTGACGGCTTGAATCTTGTGATACTTGACCTTGAATGGAATCAGCCCATAAGCCGCGACAGGACCGTTACCGAGCCGGTAGTGCTCAACGGCGAGATAATACGCATAGGTGCTGTTAAGACAAATGAGAATATGGAGATGCTCGATACCTTCTCGATATGTGTCAGACCGAAGTTCTACAAGAAGATACATTTCGCAGTGGGCAGAGTGACAGGACTTGAGAGCTCGGCTCTTACCTATGGTCAGCCGTTTGCGGCGGCCTATGAGAAGTTCATGAGCTTCTGCGGAGAAGATCCGTGTATACTTGTATGGGGCACCGAGGACGAAAGGGTGCTGCGCACCAATCTTGCCGTACACGGTATAGACGACAGCGTGCTGCCGAGATTTACCGATATGCAGGTGATATTCGCGCGCCGCGTGACAAAGGACAACAGGCAGTACGGCGTGAGTGCGGCGATAGAGCACTACGGCCTGCCGCTCGATCTCAAGGCGCATGATGCGCTAAACGACGCTATATATACCTACCGCATAGCAAAAGAGATGCAGCTGATGCAGTATATCCCCGATGAGTATGAGAAAATGCTCACAGAGATAGAGGAAGAGAAGCGGATGCAGAGAGAGCTGCGCTTCTACCGCACATTCCAGGGGGTAGAGAGCGTAAAGGCGGGTATGAAGGATCGCAAGATCACCCTCTGCCGCTGCCCCGAGTGCAAGGGGCGTATGACACGCACCAAATTTACTTTCATAAGCGAGAAAAAGGCAATTGCCTATGCGCAGTGTGCCGATGACGGAGAATATCTCGTGACGCTCAAGTTCTCGCTTTGTCCCGACGGTAAATACGACGTGACCAGGAGCTTTACGATACCATCCGCCCAGCAGCGCGACGAATACGACCTTATGATAGCAAGGGCGAATGAAAGGGCTGAAGCAGAGCCCGTCCCCTCAGTAAACTAAGATGTCAATACATAAAAAACCAAAGGACTGCTGAAAAAGCAGTCCTTTGGTTTTGCCTGCGAAAAATAAATGCCGAGACTATTGCCTCGACAAATCATGGAGCGGATTACGAGGCTCGAACTCGCTACCTCCACCTTGGCAAGGTGGCGCTCTACCAGATGAGCTAAATCCGCATATTGGTGCTTCCGGACGGAATCGAACCATCGACAC